>DATJAA010000123.1:0-2799 GCA_035516815.1 Acidimicrobiia bacterium
TTTCTCGGGCGAATCGATGAGCGACTGGAGCAACATCTCACCGTCACGCCAATCGTCGAACTCGTCCTGGAGCGCGAACTTCAATGACCGGATCGTCGGCGCGTCGGTGATCCGGCTCGTCGCGTTCAAGTGGAACGTGTACACCGCGATGAAGCGCGGGAGCAGGACCCGATAGACGCCGACGAGCTTCTCGATCGTCTCGTCGGCGGCCTCCGGCTCGCGCACCGCGTCCATGAACGTCACGAACGCTTCGTTCGGCGGAACGGTCAGACGATCAGGGTTCATCTCCCGCAACTCGGGCAGCCGCTTGTGCCACAACTCCGCATGCCAGGCGTGGTGATACGTGTGCCGGCCGAGCACGAGCTTCACGTCGAGTTCGGGAACGGTCGCAACCCATCCGCCGAGCGCCTCGAAGAGGCGCATCTCGGCCCACTTGTAATTCCCGACGCGGCGGGCCGACTCCTCGACGAGGAACAGGCCGGGAAGCTCCCGCCGGTCCCATGGTGCGAACGGCGCGCGCGGCTTCGTCGATTCCGTCATCGCGTTCGATTCTCACCGGTTCTTGACCGCTCGGTCAACTGGATGGTTCCGAGCGCCACGAACGGGACTCCGCGATCACGATGCCAACGAGGATCACTGCCGCTCCGATGTAGCCCGAGACCCCGAGTCGCTCGCCGACCCAGTAACCGATGATCCCCGCGACGACCGGCTCGAACTGCAGGAGCACGGCGGCACGCGACGGCTCGACGAACCGCTGACCCCACAGCTGCAGTGTGAAAGCAAGCGCGCTGCAGCAGATGCCGGTCACGGCCGCGGCGACGATCACCTGCGTTGTCACGTGACCGAGCCCGCCGATCGCGACGACCGGGACGGCGAGTACGGCGAGCACGACCAGCTGGCCGGCGGTGAGCGCGACGGGATCGAAGTACTGCGTGAAGTACGCGCCGATCAGGATCCAGACGCCGAACAGGAACGCGCAGCCGAGCGTCAACGCGTCGCCCGCATGCAGCCGAAGGGTCGCGCCTTCGAGTAGGAAGAGGCCGAGGACCGCGCAGCCGACCGCGAGCACGACGTTGGCCGACGGCCGCCGGCGCGTGACGACGGTCTCGATGAGCGGCGTGAACACCACGAACAAACCCGTGATGAACGCGGAGTTCGAGGTGGTAGTCCGCTGCAGACCTGCGTTCTGCAGCCAGTACCCGCCGAATCCCACGACACCGAACGCAAGGACGGCCACGAGGAAGTCGGTGACGCGCAGGTTCGCCCGGGCAGTCGAGGGCCCGCGCCAACCGGTGTATATCGCGAGCGGGAGCAGGACCACCGCACCTATCGAGAACCGCAAGAGGATGAAGCCGACCGGCGTTACGTCGGTGAGCGCGTCCTGCACGAGCTTGAAAGTGGCGCCGTACGAGATCGTCGCCGCGATCAGTGCTAGCTCCGGAACGAGCGGCCGCGCGGTCTCCCACGTGAGCGGGGTCGGCCCGCCCACGCCCTCCGCCTTCACGTTCAGCCCGGCCAGCGGTTGGTGATCGGAAGTCGACGATCCTTGCCGAACGCCTTCGGCGAGACCCTCACACCGGGCGCCGCCTGGCGTCGCTTGTACTCGTTGCGGTCGATCATGCGCGCGACCCGCTGCGCGAGATCGGGGTCGTGGCCGCGGGCAACCAACTCGCCGACGGAGAGATCGTCTTCGACGTAGCCCTCGATGATCGGGTCGAGCACCTCGTAGGGCGGCAGCGAATCGGAGTCCAGCTGGCCGGGCGCGAGCTCGGCGGAAGGCGGCTTCTCGATGACGGTACGCGGGATCACGTCGCGTCCGGCACGTAGGTTGAGATCGTTGCACAGCGCGTAGACGAGGGTCTTGGGGACGTCCTTGATGACCGCGAAACCGCCTGCCATGTCGCCGTAGAGCGTGGCGTAGCCGGTCGCCATCTCACTCTTGTTGCCCGTCGTGAGCACCATCCAGCCGAACTTGTTCGACATGGTCATCAGGACGTTCCCGCGCACGCGCGCCTGCACGTTCTCCTCGGCCAGACCGGGCCCGGTTCCCTGGAAGATCGGCGCGAGCATCGACTCGAACGCCGCGTGCGCGGGCTCGATCGGGACGGTGAACGACTTGATCCCGAGATTGGCGACGACGGCGAGCGCGTCGGAGACGCTGTGGTCGCTCGAATACCGCGAGGGCATCAACACGCCCGTCACGTGCTCCGAACCGAGCGCGTCGGCCGCGACCGCGGCCACCAGCGCCGAATCGATGCCGCCGGACAAACCGACGAGCACGTCCGTGAACCCGTTCTTGCCTACGTAGTCACGCGTGCCGACGACGAGCGCGGTGTACACCTCCTCGAGTGGTGGCAGCACCGTCTCGATTCGCGGCGAGAGACTCTTGTCGGGCGGGCGTGGATCGGAAACGTGGATCTCGGGGAGGACCCGCGCCTCGAGCCGGCCGCGCGGGTCGAGCTGGCGTTTGTGGAACGCGCCGCGCACGTCGATGTCGACGACGAGGAGATCCTCGGCGAATTGCTTCGCTCGGGCGATGAGCGCGCCCTGCTCGTCGAATACGAGCGACGCGCCGTCGAACACGAGCTCGTCCTGCCCACCGACGAGGTTCGCGTACACGATCGGCACCGATGCATCCGCCGCGCGCGTCGCGAGCATCGTCTCCCGCTCCGCGAGGCGTTGCGCGTAGTAGGGCGACGCGTTGAGGTTCACGATCAGCTCGGCGCCGCCGGCGGCCTCGGCGAGGATCGGCCCGGTCGGGCTCCACGCGTCCTCGCAAATGGAGACGCCGACCTTCAC
>DATJAA010000124.1:0-4695 GCA_035516815.1 Acidimicrobiia bacterium
GATCGGGTTCGTCAGGCTCAGTCCCGGAAGCCGCGCCCACGAGACCTTCGCCAAGATCGCGACCCACGCCTCGTCCAACCAGTACGGCCGCGACAGCATCTGATGCACCGGGTGCACGAACACGGTCGCGATCGCCGCCACGAGCACGATGGCGGTGTCGAAGCGATCCCATCGCGACGAAGGTGTGCTCTCGTCGTCGGTTTCGGATGCGACCTCCGCACCGGTGTCGGGCGGGGTCTCGTCCGTCTCCGTCTCGGCGGTCGGCATCCGGAGATATTCGCATAGCAGCAGGGTGCGACCGCATCGCGGCTCCTCGATCACCGTAGAGGCGGCGGTAGGCTGCGCGGTCGTGGTCGACACCTCTCACTCGGCTCGCACCGACCACGCCGCCGGCCGCGGCGCCGAAGACGTGAAGGTCCTCTTCCTCGCGGGCAAGGGCCGCAGTGGCGGCACGCTGCTGGCGAATCTGCTCGGTCAGGTCCCGGGATTCTTCAACGTCGGCGAGCTCAACCGTCTCTGGGACTCGGGTCTCGTGCACAACTACAGCTGCGGCTGCGGGCTCCCCGTACAGGATTGCCCCACGTGGCGAGCGATCCTCGCGGATGCCGACGCACGCCTGGCCGGCGGTCCGCTGGCCCCGCTCGTCGACGCGCGGATCGATCGTGACCAGGCCGCGGTCGTGCGTTGGCCGAACATCGTCCGCCTGCTCACGGCGCGGCGCCGCGGACGCGGTCGCTGGGACGCGCTCGACCGGTACACCGCCGCGAGCTCCGCTGTGTACCAGGCGATCGTCGCGGTAACCGGCGCCCGTGTCGTGGTCGACTCGTCGCGGCTTCCGATCGAGCCCATCGGGCTGGGGGCCGTTCCGGCAACCGACGTACGCATCGGCCACGTGGTTCGCGACCCCCGTGCGGTGACCTATTCGTGGAGGCGCAAGAAGGTCTTCACCGATCGTGACAAGACCGAGCATCTCCCGCGCTTCGGCGCGACGTACTCGACGGTGAGTTGGGACGCTCGCAACATCGTCGTCGAGATCCTGCGCCGTCGCCGGCCTTCCCGGACGGTTCCGTACGACCAGCTCGCGCGCGACCCTGCATCCGTCTTGCGCGAGCTTGCCGCGCTCGTGGATGAACCGGCGGGCGACCTCGAGTTCCTGACCTCCCGCTCGGCAACGATCGTGCCGACGCATTCAGTGGGCGGGAATCCGGTTCGTATGGTCAGCGGTGCAGTCACGATCACCCCGGACGAAGAATGGCGGAATGCCATCTCGGCCCGCGATCGATCGGTCACGACCTTGCTCGCTCTGCCTCTGCTCCATCGCTATGGCTTCCCGGTGCGCAGCAGTAGCGCGTCAGCGCCGGCCGGGAACTGAGCCGGCCTTCCGATGATCACCACCAAGGTCCCGCCTCCGGTCCTTCCACCCAATGCCTGGCTGCGCTTCGACTCGATCCGCGGCGCGCTGCGGACGGCGCAGCCCCATGCAGTGCTCGAGCTGGGGAACGGCGAGGGAGGTCTGGGTGCCTGGTTGGCGCGGCAGTACGACTACACAGGAGTCGAGCCCGACCCGACCTCGCGCGCGACGGCCGAGCTCCGGTTGCGCGAGGTGGGCCGCGGCCGGGTGCTCGAGAATCGCTCCGACCTGAGCGACGACCGATTCGATTTGGTCTGCGCGTTCGAGGTTCTCGAGCACATCGAGGACGACCTGGCCGCGCTCGACGAGTGGGGCGGATACTTGCAACCCGAGGGTTGGTTGCTCCTGAGTGTCCCCGCCCACGCCGCGCAGTACGGGCCGTTCGACGAGCGCGCCGGTCACTTCCGGCGCTACGAACGGGCCGATCTGACGAGCCGCCTCGAAAAGACCGGATATCGCGTGGCGCGCTTCGACAGCTACGGGGCCGGGCTCGGTACGGTCCTCCAGTACGGCCGCAACTACTTGGCGCGACGCGACGCGGGTGGGTCGACGGTCGAGGAGCGAACATCCGCCAGTGGGCGGTACTTCCAGCCCCACGCAAAGTTCGTCGCGCTCGCGTGCGCCACCATTGCGGCCCCGTTCCGAGTCGCCCAGAGACCGTTTGCGGGCCGCGACATCGGCACTGGGTATGTCGTCCTCGCCCGCCGCACCACGTGAGCGCGCAAGCCTCCTCGGCTGATCCCTCCGGGGAGCCCGAACCGACGAATACCGCGCTTCGACGGCTCCTGCAACGCCGGGCGCAACCGCTCTCGGGACGGACGCAGCTGATGCTCACGATCGGGCTGTGCATCGCGCTCGTCATCGCCACGATCTGGGCTTGGCGCACCGCCCATCTCTCGCTGTCGATGATCAACTGGGTCGCGATCGCGCTCGCGTTCTTCGTCGCGGCACCCGCAACGCTCGTTCTGAAGATGTTCGAGTACGACGCCGCGGCGCGGCTGATCGGAACGCGCGCCGGAATTCGGCGTGCGTTCGAAGTCGCAGTCCTCTCCTCGGCGGCGAACCTGCTTCCGATTCCGGGATCGTTGCTCGTGACGACGCGCTCGCTGTCCGAGCAGGGCGCGACCTACGGCACGGCCGCGGTCGCGTCGGCGATTCCGGGCTTGGCCTGGCTGGGGCTCTCGGGAATCATCGGCGGCGCGGGAATCGCGATCGCGGGCAACGCGATCATCGGCATCGCGATCGGTGTCGGTGGCATCGCCGTCCTGGTCGCGGCCGGCGCGATGTTCCGCCGACGCGCGCCGACGGAAGGGCGGGTGGCGCTCGCGCTGCGCATCGTCGTGATCGAGACGACGTGGATCGTCCTCGGCGGCGCGCGATTCTGGCTGGTCCTACGCGCGATCGGTGTGCAGGGCACCCCCGCGCAGGTACTTGCACTCGCCGTCGCCGGCGCAATGTCGACCGCGATCGGCTTCTTCCCGGCCGGGTTGGGCGTGCGCGAGGCCTTGATCGCCGCCCTCAGCCCGGTCATCCACCTCTCGGTCTCCGAGGGTGTGCTCCTCGGCGTCGTCGATCGCGTCGTATGGATCAGCTTCTTGGCGCTCGCGTCGATCTTCGTCGCCCTGACCCGCAAACCGGAGGCCGGGGATATCGACGTATTGCAGGTTCAGGACGTCTGAGGCGGGCCGAGCAGCGGCGCCAAGATCCCCGCGAGATCGCGCGCGAGCGCGGCGTCCGAGAAGCGCGCCTCGAACGCGGCGTGGGCGCGGGCGGCTGCCTGCCGGCGTGCGTCGCCGCGCAGGTTCCGGATCGCGTCGGCGAGCGCGGGCGCGTTGCCGACCGGCACCGTGACCACGGATTCGCCGAACGCGGTTCTCAGCGCCGGAGTTGCCGCGGTGATGACGGCGCGCCCCGCGGCCGCGCACTGGAACACCTTGTTGGGCACGACGCGCTGCGCCTTCGGCGTCGTGCCGAAAACGCCGAGACAGATCGATGCGCGGCCGATCTCGTCCACCAACTCCGTCTCGGACACGGAGTCGACGAACTCGAGGTTGAGCGGGCCGAGCTCTTTCGCCAGGAGTTCGGCGCCGGCGCGCTCCTGCCCGTTGCCGACGCATCGCACGACGCGCCCGTCGTCGCGTAGGAGTGCCGCGGCCCGCGCGACCGTCTCGAAGCCGTGGAGCGGGATGTAGGTGAGGTACCACAGGATCGGAGCGTCGTCGCCGGGGTCGGCCTGCGGCACGAACAACGATTCATCCGCACCGACCCACAACACGGCGAAACGCGTGCGGGCACGGTGGGTGAAGCGAGCGAAGAAATCGGCGTGCTCGGGCGTGTCGACCACGACGAGGTTGACGCTCCAGCACGCGGCGACATCGAGGGTACGCGTCGCGAAGGCGACGGGAGACCGGCGGCCGTGGAGGTCGCGGTCGACCACGATCGTGTCGTGAAGCGAGATGAAGATGTCGAGCACAGTCGGGATGCGGCGCAGGCGCGCGATCGGGCCGAGCACACAAGCGTCGACGTGGCCGGGATAGAGGAACACGACGACATCGGGGCGCTCGCATGTGAGCAGGTGACGGGCGAGGCGCCACAGCGCGGCGATGACCCGGGGCAGCATCCCGAGCGCAGGCCCGGAACTCTGCGCGGCGCGGTCATCGGCCCACGCCCGGATGTTGCGAACCTCGACGTCGCATCCCAGGTCGTCGAGCAGGCGAAGCCACTGGCGGGTACGCGGCATCGCGGGATCGAACGTGCCTATTACCAGCACCCGTCGGCCGCGCAACGCGTGTTCCGTGGTGTCGATCGTCCTACCTCGCCGGCCGGGGTCGTCCGCGATGGTGCGAACGAATCATCGCCGGACTGACTGCGGGATCGAGAGCCTAGTGGCGCCCCCGTGGAGACGGGTCGGGGCTACAGGTCGCGGGAGCGTTTCCGCCGAGCCAAGGTGACCGCGATCGCGCCCGCGCCGAGAGACGCGAGGCCGAAGATCGGCCCGGCATCGCCGCCACCGGTGAACGGGAGGGAGCCGGTGGTATCCGACGTCACCGTCGACGTGGTCGTCGCCCCGGCCACGATCGTGCTCGAGGTCGCCGTGATGCCTTCGGTGCTGATGGTGGTGGGCAGCGAGGTGGTCGTGGCCGCGATCGTGGTCGACGTGGCCGGTGCTGCGGTGGTCGATGTCGTGGGCGCTTCCGTCGTGGTGGTGGTCGGCGCTTCGGTTGTGGTGGTGGTGGTCGTGGGCGCCTCCGTCGTGGTGGTGGTCGTGGGCGCTTCCGTCGTCG
>DATJAA010000125.1:0-9653 GCA_035516815.1 Acidimicrobiia bacterium
CTCCTGCAGTCGCCGGGGGAAGGTCTTCACGAGCGACGGCGGCACGCCCAGCTGCTGGTTCTCCTGCTGGCGGATGTATCCGGCGCAGTAGTTCATGGCGATCCCCACCCTGCGCGTGTCGGTGGTGTTGGCGCCGCCACCGTGCCAGAGGCTGCCGTGCCACACCAGCACGGAGCCCTTCGGCATCTCGGCCGCGATCGAGTCGTAGGGCGCGCCGTAGTCGGGGTTGTGGTCCCAGAGATGCGAGCCGGGCACGAGCCGGGTCGCGCCGTTCGCTTCGGTGAAGTCGGTCAGCGCCCACATCGAGTTGCACACCGTCGGCGGGTGCGGCTTCGGCAGGGGGATCAGCTGGTCGTCGGCGTGGATGGGCTGCGCGCTCTCGTGGGGAAGGATGTCGATCGAGGACAACGACGAGATCAGGCACCCGGGATCGAGGACGCGTTCGACGATCGGCAGCACGTGCGGATGAACCGGCACTCGCTGCCATACGTCGTCGAATGCGAGCAGGTTGTAGATGCGCAACGTGTGATGGCCCTCGAACGAATTCGGTGAGGGCTGCACGTCGAGGAAGCGCTCGAGCCGCGAGAGCGTGGCGTTCAGCTCGTCGACCAGATCGGGCTCGATCGCGTCCTCGACGATCGTGTAGCCCCGATCGGCGATCTCCTTCACGTGCAGCTCCACGTCCATCCCGGCAAACTACTGCGCGTGAGCCTCTACGCCCTCGGCGACATGGAACCCCGGATCGACCCCGAAGCCTTCGTCCATCCCGACTGCACGATCATCGGGAACGTGTTGATCGGCGCCGGTTCGACCATCTGGCCGCAGGCGGTGCTACGCGGCGACCAGAGTCGCATCGTGGTCGGCGCACGAACGAGCGTGCAGGATGGCGCCGTCTTGCACTGCACGCGCGAGCTCGAGACGGTGGTGGGCGACGACTGCACCGTCGGGCACCTGGCGCACCTCGAGGGTTGCATCGTCGAGGACGGCGCACTCATCGGCACCGGGTCGATCGTGCTGCACCGCGCGGTGGTCCGGTCGGGCGCGCTCGTCGGGGCCGGGGCGGTGGTACCCAACGGCATGGAGGTTCCGGCCGGCGCGATGGCACTTGGCGTACCGGCGCGCCTGCGCGAGGAAGCGGTCCGGCCCGACCAGATCACACACCCCGCGCAAGAGTACGTCCGCAACTGGGAGCGCTACCGAGCCGAGCTCCGCCGGCTCGACTGACGACCTCGCCGGTGATGACCGCGCCGGTGATGACCGCGCCGGTGACGACCGCGCCGGTGATGACCGCGCCGGATCGCTCAGACGTTCGCGCCGACGATGCGCCCGATGGCGTAGGTGAACAGCATCGCCACGACTGACAGCACGACCACACGCAACGCGCCGCGCCCTCGCCGCGCCCCGCCGAGTTGGGCGCCGAGCGCACCGAGGCCGGCCAAGGCGACGACGGTGACGGCGGCGGTAACGGCGATACGCGCCGACTTGGGCGCGAGCGAGATCGCGAGCACGGGCACCAACGCACCGATCGTGAACGCGCCGACCGATGTCAGCGCGGCTTGCAGCGGCCGAGCCGCGGTGATTTCGGAGATCCCGAGCTCGTCGCGCGCGTGTGCCCCGACGGCGTCGTGCGCCATGAGCTGGTCGGCGACGAGGCGGGCCAGGCCGGGCTCGACCCCCCGGCCCTCGTAGATTTTCGCGAGCTCGTGCATCTCGGCGCGCCGGTTCTCCGCGATCGCCTCCGCTTCGATCTGCATGTCGGCTTCTTCGGCGTCGCGCTGCGAGCTGACGGATATGTACTCGCCCACCGCCATCGACATCGCGCCCGCGACCATGCCGGCGAGCCCGGCGGTGACGAGCGCGGCGCGGGAGGCGTTCGCCGCCGCCACTCCGATCACGAGTCCGGCGACGGAGAGGATGCCGTCGTTCGCGCCGAGGACCGCGGCGCGTAGCCAGCCCGCACGCTGGCTCCGATGGTGCTCGGCGACGTGTGCGGAGAGGGTCACCCGTGCACGCTACCGCCATTGGGGAGTGCTCCCTTCGCACGGCTAGCGTGCTCCGGCCACCGATCTTCGCCCGGAGGGAACCATGCCCGAAGCCGTCATCGTCGCAACCGCCCGCACTCCCATCGGCCGCGCGAACAAAGGCTCTCTGGTCGAGTGCCGTCCCGACGACCTCTCCGCGCTCATCATCGACGCGGTGCTCGCCAAAGTCCCGCAGGTCGAGCCCGCGCAGGTCGAAGACGTCATCTGGGGCTGCGGCCAGCCGGCGGGGGAGGCGGGCACGAACGTCGCGCGCGTCGCCTCGCTGCTCGCGGGCGTCGACGCACCGGGCGTGACCGTGAACCGCTACTGCTCCTCGTCGCTGCAGACGATCCGCATGGCGGCCCACGCAATCCGCGCCGGTGAAGGCGACGTGTTCGTTGCGGGCGGAGTCGAGACGGTCAGCCGGTTCATGAACGGCATGGCCGACGGCGGGCCGGCGAACGAGAAGTTCGGCAATGCTCGCGAGCGCACCAAGCTGCGTTCGGCCGGCGGTCAGCCGCCGTGGACGCCGGGAACCGGCCTCGCCGACGTCTACATCGCGATGGGTCAGACCGCCGAGAACGTGGCCGAGGCAGAGAACGTCGGCCGCGCCGAGATGGACGAGTTCGGCGCGCGCTCGCAACAGCTCGCGGTTCAGTGCCAGGAGAACGGGTTCTTCGAGCGCGAGATCACGCCGGTCACGCTCGCCGACGGCTCCGTCGTGAGCAGGGACGACGGACCGCGCCCCGGCACGACGGTCGAGAAGCTCGCGACGCTGCAGCCGGTGTTCCGTCCCGACGGCAAGGTCACCGCCGGGAACGCCTGCCCGCTCAACGACGGCGCGGCCGCGGTGGTCGTCATGAGCGACACCCGCGCCAAGGAGCTCGGAGTCAAACCTCTCGCGCGCATCATCGCCTCGGGCGTGAGCCAGCTCGATCCCGAGATCATGGGCCTCGGTCCGATCGAGGCCTGCCGGCAGGCGTTGAAGCGGGCCAACATGTCGATCGACGACATTGACCTCGTCGAGATCAACGAGGCCTTCGCCGCGCAGGTGCTGCCGAGCGCGAAGCACCTCGGGATCCCGCTCGAGAAGCTCAACATCCACGGCGGTGCGATCGCCCTGGGCCATCCTTTCGGCATGACGGGCGCGCGCATCATGACCACGCTGATCAACGGGCTCGAGACGGAAGGCAAGCGGTTCGGGCTCGAGTCGATGTGCGTCGGCGGTGGTCAGGGCATGGCGATGATCATCGAGCGCATCGACTGACCCGGCAGGTGTGACCGCGGTCACTCAAGGTTTCGGAGCCGCCCCGTCGACAAAGGTGGGGATGGACGCGATCAACAGTCTGCTTGCCGGCACGCGCCGGGCCGAGGCCACGGTCGACGCGACGGCCGACCGGCTCGCGGGCGCCGACCTGCCGACGGCGGCCGAACCCGATCCGACGAACCCTTCGTCACCGTCGTCGCCCCGCAGCCAGGACGTCGACGTCGCGGATCAGTTGGTCACGATGAACGTCGCCGCCGACATGCACCACGTGACCACCGCGGCGCTGCGCTCGGCTTTCAGCCTCTACCGCGACTCGCTCGAGCTCATCGCGCCCGAACCGATCGCGCCCGAACCGACCGCGCGGTAACACCTTCCCGCCGAACGCTCGCTGCTCGGCCGATCACACCGGACGTAGGTGGGTATCGGTCACCATCGCGTTTTGTGGTGTGTACGGGCGATCCGCGCGCGAGGTCATGATGCCCTGCTCGGTGCGGAGCCGAGCCATCCCGACATTGTGCCCGGTGTAGCCGGGCGGCTGTTCGAGCATCCAAACGATTCCCTCCGCCGCGACCTCCGAAGGCTCCCAATCGGAACGGTCCGCATCGGGCATGTTGAACACGAAGCCTTCGGACGCGACCGGCACGTCGATCCGGAACGTGTTCACTGCGATGTCGAACGGCCGGAGCTCGTGCGCGGCGACGACCGTGAGGTATTCGAGGGCGGCTTTCGCCATGCCGTATGCCATCAGCCCGCGCACGTAGTTGAGGCCGGCGACCGACGACACGTTGACGATCGCCCCTTCACCTTGCGCCTTGAGCGCCGGGGTGACGGCGCGGATCGCGAGCAGAGGTGCACGCAGGTCGACCCGCATCACGAGGTCGAACCGCTTCATGTCCATCTCGAGATCGCCCGGAAAGGTGATCGCAGCGTTGTTGACGAGCGCGTCGATGCGACCGAAGTGCTCGAGCGTGCGCGTGACCATGCGCTCGATCTCGTCGTCGCGTGCGAGATTGGTGGGAATCGCGATCGCGTCGCCGCCGGTCGCCTCGATGCGCCGGACGGTGTCGTCGATCGTTCCCGGTATCGGCAGCGGCGAGTCGTCGGTCGCGCGGGCGGCGCAAGCGACGCCGCAGCCCTTGCGAGCGAGCAACTCCGCGGTGGCCGCGCCGACGCCTCTCGACGCCCCGGTGACGATCGCGACTTTGCCCTTGAGATCCATGTGCCGACGTTAGAGCGCGGGCAACGCCTGGTGCACCGTGAGCGAATCGAGATAGAGGTCGCCGCGTTCCTCGATGCGTGCGAGGAGGCTCGCGGCGTCGAACGTGAGCGCTTCCTCGTCGCCGCGATCGAGGGCCGACTCGACCTCGGACCACGCGAGCGGGGTGGAGACGGTCGGATGGTCGCGCAGGCGCAACGAATACACGCACACCGTGGTCTTGTGCCGGTCGTTCTGGCTCCAGTCGACGAACACCTTCCCGGGCCGTTTCGCGCGCGTCATGTCGACGAGCACTCGATCCGGATCCCGGGCTTCGAGCAGCTGACCCAGCGCGAGCGCGAATCGTTTCGTGTCGTCGTCGGTCGCGCCGGAGCCGAGCACGGGGACCGACAAGTGCAACCCCTTGCCGCCCGACGTCTTGACGACACACCGCAGGTCGAGCTGCGCGAGCGTGTCGCGCAGCTCGAGCGCGACGCGGCAGCAGTCGATGATCGTCGCGGGCTCGCCCGGGTCGAGGTCGATGACCATGGCTGTGGGATGGGCCGGATCGGCCAGGGTCCACTGATGGGTGTGCAGCTCGAGCGCGGCGAGGTTCGCGAGCCACACGAGCGTCGCAACGTCGTCGACGAGACAGCCTTTCGTTCCGCCCGTCGCCTCGTTGCCCGGCGCGGTTTCGACCCATGCCGGATGGTGGCCCGGGCAATTCTTCTCGAAGAAGCGGTTGCCGGCCGGCCCGTCCGGCGCCCGGACGAGGGTCGGCGGCCGCCCGGCCAGATGGGGCAGCATCAACGGGGCGATGCGGCGGTAATAATCGACGACATCGGCTTTGCGGAAGCCCGCGGCCGGGTACAGGACCTTGTCGAGGTTCGAAAGCGTGAGCTCACGCCCGCCGATCTCGACCTTCTGACCGCTCGCCATATCTAGAATCACCCTATGCCCAGTGCCATTTGGACCGGCTCGATCAGCTTCGGGCTCGTGCAAGTCCCGGTGCGGCTCGTCGGCGCGACGAAGAACCGCGACGTGAGCTTCAACCAGCTCGAAGAGGGAACTGGCGCGCGTATCCGCTACAAGAAGGTGTCGGACGCGACGGGCGAGGAGGTTCCGGCCGAGCGCATCAAGCGCGGCTACGAGATCTCCAAGGGCCGCTACGTGATGATCGAGCCCGACGAGCTCGACGTCCTCCGACCGAAGGGCAGTCATGCGATCGAGATCGAGGAGTTCGTCGACCTCGACGAGATCGACCCGCTCTACTTCGAGCAGCCCTACTACCTCGTCCCGGACGCCAAGGGCGTCAAGCCGTACAAGCTGCTCGTCGAAGCGATGCGCGAGCTGAACAAGGTGGCGATCGGTCGCATCATCGTTCGCAGCAAGGAACGGCTCGTGGCGATCCGGGTCGTGGACGACATGTTGTGCATCGAGACTATGCGCTACGCCGACGAAGTACTCCCGCGTACCGACCTTGTTCCGGACGACGCCGATATCGAGTTGACCGAGCGTGAGCGCGCGATGGCGCGTCAGCTGGTCGAGTCACTCGCATCGGAGGAGTTCCTTCCCGAGCGTTATCACGACGAATACCGGGAGCAGGTGCTCGATCTGATCGAACGCAAGGCGGCGGGCGAGGAAATCGTCGCGGAGCCGACCGTCGAGCCGCCCGCGAAGGTGCTCGACCTGGTCGCCGCGCTGGAAGCGTCGCTCGAGAAGGCGCAGCACGCCAAGGAACGGCACCCGAGTGTGGCGGCCGCGGCGCCGAAGAAGGCGGCGACGAAGGCCGCCGTGAAGAAGCCGGCCGCCAAGAAGGCCGCAAGCAAGACGCCGGCGAAGGCGGCCGCGAAGAAACGCAGCGCCTGACCGCTCGGACTACCGGCGCGACGCCCGCGCCTACGACGCGAGGCGCTTCGGAGCCGGGTGAGCCTCGGCTCGTTCCGGCAGCACTCTGACGTCTGCAAGGTGATCGTGCTCGGCGTCGAGCCAGCCGCACGCACCGCAGACTTCGCTGCCGGCGGCGTCGGCGGCGAACACCGCGCACGCCTCGTATGCGGTGATGACGGAGGTGTCGTCGGGGGGGTAAGGCGGGCTCGTCTGCATGGTCGCAGCGTGCCAGACGGGTGTGACAAGAACCCCCGGCTATTGGGGCAGGCGGCCTTGCAGGGCCGCCAGGGCGGCGAGCCGCACCCTCAGGTCGTCATCGAGCTTGCGCCGCTCGACGCTGCGATCGGCGCGTCCGACACCGATCTGCGCGAGCCCGCGTAGCGCGTAGTAGCGAACGCCGGGATCCTTGTCGGCGAGCGCCCGCTCGAACAGCAATCGGAAATCCGGGCGCGCGACGTGGGCCGCGGCCCGGATCGCGGCGCGCCGGACCGCGCGTGACGAATCCTCGAGCGCTCGCGTCCACGGTTTGACGACCACGAGCGGATCGGCCAGCTCGAGCTTGGCGGCGGCGAGGCAGCGGAACGCGGCGTCGGGTGACGTGATCGCGTCGAGCAAGCGCGCGAGGTCGCGCGGATTGCCGACGTCGAGTGCTCCGATCTCCGCGACCGCTCGCTCGTGATGGCGGTCGGGCGTGATGACCCGCGGCGGCACGAACGCGGACGTGATCATGTCGAAGATAGGCAAGAGCACGTCCTGCCAGAGCTCGGGATCGCGCAGCGACACCGACACCGAGCCGACGTCGACGCGTACCTGGTCGATGTCGTCGAACTCGCGGAACAGCGCGGCGACGGCCGCCGACTGGCCCTGGTCGTCGCGCGTGAAGCGGCCGGCGCGGCCGCTCATGCCGGGCCCGGTCGCGAAACGCAGCTCGGCGGGGCCGCGGCCGGGTTCGATGAGCACGAACTCCTCGAAGGTGTCGCCGAGCGTGCGCTCGTGGGGCGGGACGATCGGAGCGTGGTCGGCTGCGTCGGCGGGTGCGCCGCCGTGGAGGGTCGGGTCGTCGAGCGTCTCCACGTCGACCTTGAAGTTCCCGAAACGCCACCCGAAGCCGAGCCGGATCCCCGGCGCGAGATCCTCTTCGGTCCACCCCTCGCCCGGGCCGACGAGTCCCGAAAGCCCCGCGTCGTCCTCGACCGTCCAAGGACCGTCGGAGAAGAAGCGCCGCAGCTGCGCCCGGGCGCGGTCCACCAGCGTGATCGGCATCCGTCCGAACGACGTGCGCGCGACACGCTCCACCGCCGTCTGTGTCAATCCGGCACGGGCGATGCGGAGGCGCGTGGCATCGCGATCCTGACCCACCTGCGAATCGTACGCTCGCTCAGACCTGGACCGAGTGACCGCCCTTCCATTCTCGCAGGACCAGATAGTGACCTTTGAGCGCGGCATGGTCCCAGGTACCGAAGCCAATCAGCGTGCCCTCGTAGCCGGATGTCGCCGGCAGCTGCTTGACGCGTCGAAGGCCGTCAGCGACACCGGCGCGCGTGAGATGCTCGGCCGCCGCGATGCCTTCACCGAGCAGCCGGCCGATGTCGTACGCGGCGCAACCGATCGGTCCGCCCGCGGCGTGCGGGAACCGCTCGCCGAGGCGCGCGCGCAGGTGATTGTCGTCGGCAATCGTGTCGATGTACTCCCAGCCTGCGTAGCCGTCGCGCCAGTCGGGGCGCGCGTACCCGAACATCAGTGCAGAGTTCGCGAGCACGGGAATGTTCCATCCCGACTGTTCCCGCGCGAGCGCGACGGCGCGCGACGAGACGCCGAGTCCGAAATACACGAGCACGTCGGGGTTCGCGGAACGCAGCCGTTCCAGCACGCCGGCGGCGTCCTCGGTGAGGGCCGAGATGCTCGCGGTACCTGTCACCTCGAGGCCCAGCCGCGCCCGCGCTGCCTCGAAGCATTCCGCGTAGCGGCGACCGACCGGCGACTGGTCGAAGATCACGGCGGCGCGCCGTAGCCCGCGCGCCGCCATACGGGCCGCGAGCACCGGCGGCTCTTCTTCGAGCGAGCCGACCTGGTAGTGGAACATCCACTGCGAGCGAGTGCGCTCACCACCGGAGTAGTTGATCGCCGGGATTCGCGCGGCGTCGCACAGCGGCGCGGCGATCAGCGCGTTGTCGGAGATCGACGGCCCGACAATCGCCACGACGTCTTCGTCGGCGAGCTCGCGAAACGCCCGCACGACCTCGGCCTCGCTCCCGGACGGGAGCCCGCGGGACTGCCGTTCGACCAACTCGACGTCGCGATCGAGGCGACCGGTCGCGGCGATCTCGTCGATGCCCATCTGGAGCGATTTCGCGAAGAGGTCGCCCATCTGCGGGAAGTCGTAGAGCAGACCGACGCGGACCGGAAGCGCAGTAGGGTTCGCCATCGTCGTATCCTCTCACGATGCTGCGCGAGAACGTCGAGCGCATCGCCGGGGACGCGATCCACGGCGCGTGGAGCGTGGTCACGCGTCTCGGGGCGATCGGGCCGCGCCATCGTCGTGCCCGCAACTTCCACACCTTCGGTGACGGGAGCATGATCGCGTTTCCCCAATCGGTGATCTTCGGCGAAGGCCGGATCGCACTCGGACGAGGCAGCACGATCGGGCCCTTCGCGAGCATCAGCGCGGGTATGCCTTCGCAGGCCGACATACGGGGCGAGCCCATCATCACGATCGGCGATCGGTGCACGCTCGGCAAAGGGATCGGAATCGTCGGTCACGAGCGCATCGAGATCGGTGACGACATCTGGACAGGTCACTACGTGTACATCACCGATCAGAACCACGGCTACGAGGACATCCACGTGCCGATCGGCGTTCAGATGTGGAAGAACGAGCCGGTGGTCATCGGGTCCGGCAGCTGGCTCGGTCATGGCGCGATCGTGCTGCCCGGCTCGGCGCTCGGGCGCCACGTCGTGGTCGCGGCCGGTGCCGTGGTCGCGGGTCTCGAGGTACCCGACAACTGCGTTGTCGCTGGTGTGCCGGCTCGCATCGTCCGGCGGTACGTCGCGGGAGCCGGCTGGGAAGCCGTCCCCCGCGACGCGTAACGGATCAGACCGCTCAGGGTTTGGCGTTCGGCGCGCCGGGCGGGAGCGGTTGCGGCTTCGGCAGGAGGACGGGCGGGATCTGGTTCTCCGGATAGATCGTCACCGTGTCGGCCTTGTCGAAGAGCGGCACCGGAGTCTTGGGCCACTGGCTCGGCAGGTAGCGCACGCCCCCGTCCATCAGGCGGTACATGCC
>DATJAA010000126.1:0-3799 GCA_035516815.1 Acidimicrobiia bacterium
CCGCTCGACCAACGACACCGTCCTCGTCCTGGCAAATGGGCGGGCGGGCGCCACCGATCAGCACGCGCTCACGGCCGCGCTCACCGAGGTATGCGGTTCGCTCGCCGAGCAGATGGCGCGCGATGCAGAAGGCGCCACCAAGTTCGTCCGCGTGCAGGTGGTCGGCGCGCGCAACTCGGCCGAAGCCCGCACGGCGGCGCGCGCGGTCGCGAACAGCCAGCTCGTGCAGTGCTCCCTCAACGGTAACGATCCGTACTGGGGTCGTGTCCTCTCGGAACTCGGCGCGAGCGGTGCGCATCTCGATCCCGAGGCGGTCGACATCTCCTACAACGACATCACCGTTTGTCGCGACGGGATCGCGTGCGATCACGACTCCGGGGCGGTCCAGCGCGCGCTGGCCGGCTCCGACATCGAGATCCGGTGCGATCTCCGCGTCGCTCATGGAGAAGCCGTGGTGCTCACGACCGATCTCTCGCACGCGTACATCGACGAGAACCGGCGCACGTCGTGAGCGCGATCCCCGATTTCCGGGCGCGGTTCGCCGATGCCAACGAGAAGGCACACATCCTCGCCGAGGCACTGCCGTACATCCGCGAGTTCTCGGGCCGGACGGTGGTGATCAAGTACGGCGGCCACGCAATGGAGAACGCCGAGCTCGCCGAACTGTTCGCGGCTGATGTCGTCCTCATGCGGCTCGTCGGGATGAACCCCGTGGTCGTGCACGGTGGTGGACCGCAGATCACCGACCTCATGCGCCGACTCGGCAAGGAGCCCGAATTCGTCGAGGGCCGCCGGGTCACCGACGCCGAGACCGTCGACATCGTGCGGATGGCGCTGGTCGGGAAAGTCAACCGCGAGATCGTGGCGATGGTGAACCGCCTCGGTTCCTACGCGGTCGGGCTGTCGGGCGAAGACGCGGGGCTGATCCGCGTCGACCAGCGCGATCCCCGGCTCGGCTTCGTCGGCGACGTGCGCGCGATCGACTCGACGATGGTGCTGCGGCTGCTGCGGGAGGAGATGATCCCCGTAATCGCGACGATCGGGGTCGACGACGCGGGCCAGGCGTACAACATCAACGCCGACACGGTTGCCGGCGCGATCGCGGAATCGCTCGACGCGGAGAAGCTCGTATATCTGACGGACGTCGCCGGCGTGTACACCGACTGGCCCGACGAATCGTCGCTGATATCGCGTGTCGACGTCGACGGCCTCGAACAACTGATCGCCGGAGGGAAGGTGACCGAGGGTATGATTCCGAAGCTCGAATCCTGCGTGTCGGCGGTGCGCAACGGCGTGCGGCGCGCCCACATTCTCGATGGGCGGCTGCCGCACGCCCTGCTGCTCGAGTTCTTCACACGTGAAGGCGTCGGAACGATGGTGCAGGGATGAGCACGCTCGTGGAGCTGCAGGCGCTCGACGCGGAGAACGTGATGCAGACCTACGGCCGCTTGCCGGTCGCGTTCGTGCGCGGTGAGGGGACGCGTCTGTGGGACACCGACGGGAAGGAGTATCTCGACTTCCTGACCGGACTCGCGGTGACCTCGCTCGGCCACGCGCACCCCGAGGTCGGGGCCGCAATCGCCGACCAGGCGAACACGCTGCTGCACGTCTCGAACCTGTACTACAACGAAGTCCAGCCCGAGGTCGCGGCGCGGCTCAACCGGTTGCTCGGCGGCAGCGGCCGCGTGTTCTTCTGCAACTCGGGCGCCGAGGCAAACGAATGCGCGATCAAGCTCGCCCGCCGGTACGGCCAGCGTCACGGTGGTCCCGACCGGTTCCACGTCGTCAGCGCGTACGGATCGTTCCACGGCCGGACGCTGACGACGCTCGCGGCGACCGGCCAACCGCAGAAACAGGAGACGTTCCAGCCGCTGCCGGAAGGCTTCCGCCAGGTGCTCTTCGATGACTTCGACGCGCTCGCGGCCGCGATGGACGAGCGCGTCGCGGCGGTCCTGCTGGAACCGGTGCAGGGCGAAGGTGGCGTGAACCCGGCGTCGAACGACTACCTCCACGCCGTCCGGCAGTTGTGCAACGAACGCGAGGCGCTGCTGATCATCGACGAGGTACAGACCGGCCTGGGTCGCACGGGTCGTTGGTTCGGGTTCGAGCACTCCGGCGTCCGCCCCGACGTCGTGACGATGGCGAAAGCCCTCGGGAACGGCATGCCGATCGGCGCGTGTTGGGCCCTCGCCGACGTCGCCGCGGCGTTCGCGCCGGGCGATCACGCCACGACATTCGGCGGTCAACCGCTCGCGGCGCGCGCCGCGCTCGCGGTGCTCACCGTGATGGAGCGCGAAGGTGTGCCCGAGCGCGCGGCTCGCGCCGGCGCGCGGCTCGTCGAGGCGTTGGCGAAGCTCGACGGCATTGCCGAGGTGCGCGGCGCGGGGCTCCTGATCGCAGCCGAGCTCGCTCCCGGATCCGACGCCAGGGAGGTCGCCCAGAGCTGCCTCGACCGCGGACTCGTCGTGAACGCGGTCACGCCGTCGGCTCTGCGCTTCGCGCCGCCTTTGCTGGTCTCCGACGCCGAGATCGACCTGGCGGTGGCGCGGGTGGGAGATGCGTTGCGATGAGCAACCATGTGCTCGAGGTCGACGATCTCGATCCGGTCCGCCTACGCAAGATCCTCGACGACGCGATCGCGTGGAAGCACGACCCCGGCGCCGTTCCTCCGGCGCTCGTCGGTCAGGGTGTTGCGGCGCTGTTCCAGAAGCCCTCGGCGCGCACGCGGATCTCGATCGAGATGGCCGTCGCGACCCTGGGCGGCCATCCGATCTACATACGCGGCGAAGAGGTTGATCTCGACGTGCGCGAGTCGGTCGAGGACGTCGCCCGCACCATGGCGTCGATGTGTTCGGTGATCGCGGCGCGCGTCTTCGAGCACCGGGTGCTCGAGCGGATGGCCGCCTCCGTCGACATTCCCGTCGTAAACCTCCTGTCGGACGCCGCGCATCCGTGCCAGGCGCTCGCGGATCTCCTGACCGTACGCGAGAACTTCGGCGACCTCGACGGTCGTCGCATCGCGTTCGTCGGCGACGGGAACAACGTCGCGGCGTCGCTCGCGTACGCGGCCGCGCTGTCGGGTGTCGAGCTCGCCGTCGCGTCGCCCGAGGGCTACCAGCTCGATCCCAACGTCGTCGATCGCGCCCGCAACATCGGTGGCACCGTCGAGCTGTTCGGCGACGCGTACGACGCCGTGCGCGGCGCCGACGTCGTGTATGCCGACGTATGGACGTCCATGGGTCAAGAGGACGAGCGCGAGCAGCGGCTGCGCGCGTTCGCGGGATGGACGATCGACGCTGCGCTGATGAAAGCCGCGGGCGACGACGCGATCTTCCTGCACTGCCTGCCGGCGCACCGCGGCGAGGAAGTCGCGGCCGAGGTGATCGACGGGCCGCGGTCGCGGATATGGGAGCAGGCCGGAAACCGGATGCACTCGGTGCGCGCGCTGCTCGTCGAACTCGTGACCCGCGGCGATCGGGAGACGTGATGTCGACGCTCGGCAAGCCCCAACGCCAGCACCGCATCCTGCGGATTCTCGAGGACCAGCCGGTCTCGAGCCAGGCACAGCTCGTGCAACTGCTCGAGGCGGACGGCATCGTCGCCACCCAGGCGACCGTCAGCCGCGATCTGGAGGATCTCGGCGCGGTGAAGGTGCGTATCCCGGGCGGCGCGATGGCGTATGCGATCCCCGAGTTCACCCGTGAGCGCGCGCCGACGGACGACCACCTGAAGCGGCTCATGAGCGAGTTCGTCGTCGAGGTCGCGCACAGCGCCAACCTCGTCGTCTTGCACACGCCGC
>DATJAA010000127.1:0-7177 GCA_035516815.1 Acidimicrobiia bacterium
TTTCGCTTGTCGGCGTCAGCATCTGGTTCATCGCTTACCGGCTCGGGCATTCGGGTGCGGTCTGGGAACTCTCCAACGCGGCAAGGGTTGTCATTCCGCACAGCTACGTAAACATGCTGTACCAATCGACGATCGCGATCCTGCTGCTCGTCGGATTCGAGTCGATCACGGCGCTGGGCGCGGAGGCCATCGACCCCGGGAAGAACATTCGCCGGGGCGTGATAATCAGCCTGCTCATCCAGGGTGGGTTCTGCTACCTGCTCGAGTACTTCTCGGCCAACTTCGCGGCCGGACCGCACACCCTGGCCGCACCGGCGGGGACGTCCGGTTACGCAGCCGCGGCGGCTGACCCGGCGCCGATCGGCACGATGTTGAAACAGACGATCTCGAGCGGAGGGACCGCAATCTCCGTTGTCGTCGCGATCACGGTGTTGATCGCGCTCATCGGCACGACTCTCGCGTGCCTCAATACGGGTGTGCGCGTGACGTACTCGATGGCCCGCGACAAGGAAATGCCGAGCATCCTCGGTGCGCTGCACGGGAGCTTCGCAACACCGCATGCAGGTATCTGGATTCTCGTGACGCTGTCGGCAGCACTCGGGATCTTCGGTGCCAACCCGCATCAGGTCGACAATCTCGTGCAGATCACGCTGGCGTCGAACACGGGGACGTTCCTCGTATACGGATTCACGTGCATCATCGCGGTCGTCGCGTTCGCCAGCCGGCACGATCGACATCCCGTGAAGCACTATCTCCTGCCGGGACTGGGCGCGTTCATGAACATCGCCGAGCTCATCGGTGTGATCTACATCGCGCTGACCGGCTCGGGCACGACGCCGGGAGACGCGGTCAAGGCGATCGGTATTGTGGTCGGCTGGTGCGTGGTCGGCTTCATCTGGGTCCTCCTCAATCCGAGCCGCCGTCACGCCCAGGAGCTTCACCTCGACCGGGTCGCGGCCGGAGAAGCGGTGCCGACGAAGGTCTAGAGGAATCGAACGCTGCAACCCGGGTGCGAGTCGCCGGTTCGTTCGAGGGCGGATGGTCCGACCATCCGCCCTCGGCGGCGACGGGCTGCTGATGTCAGCTCTCGCCGCGGCGTGCGACGGTTGTGAGCGCTGCGCGCAGGTACAAGATTCCGATCCCGATGAATACGATGCCGGGTACGAGCTTCCACGACACCGAGAGCGCGACGAGCGCGACGATCCCGCACGCGATCCACGCGATCGCGATGACGAAGAGCAGCGCGGGCGGCGACGGGCGACGCCCGACTTGCGCAACGCGATCGTCGTCGGGCCGACCCTTCGCGGGCTGCGCCTTGTTGCGGCGTGGTGGTCTGCGCTCGCGTTTCGCCATTGGAAGCACGCTACTTGAACCTCATGGATGACCGAAGCGACGGCAACGGATCACTCGCGGCGCACGCGGCCTCCACGGTGCTCGCGTGGGCGCTCTGCAGCGAGCCCGGCCCGGTGCGTCAGAACAACGAGGACTTTGCAGGCGCCTACGTGTCGAGCGCTCCCGAGGAAGCGTGGGAACGCCCACCGCTCTTCGCCGTTGCCGACGGCATGGGCGGACACGCGGCCGGCGAGGTGGCCAGTCGCATCGCCGTAGAACGAGCGCTGGAGCTGTGGAGCGGTGGTGATCCGAGCTCGGGCGCCGCAGGTCTACGAACCGCGGCGCGCGCCGCGAACCTTGCCGTGATCGATGCGGCCGACTCACCGGAACGACGCGGCATGGGAACGACGTTGACGCTGCTGACGATGTCGGGTCGTGAGGCCACCATCGCTCATGTCGGAGACAGCCGTGTGTATCGGATCCGTGACGACTCGTGCACACAGCTCACATCGGATCATTCGCGCGCGGGCGACATGCTGCGCATGAAACTCATCACCGCGGAACAGGCGGCCGTGCACCCCGCTCGGTCGCAGCTCACGCGGAGCCTCGGGCATGATCCGCTGGTCCAGGTCGACGTCTACCGAGAGCGCGTTGTCTTCGGAGATGTGTTCGTCCTCTGCTCGGATGGGCTTTGGGATGTCGTCGGGCGTGACGATTTCGTGCTTGTCGCGCAGGGTCGGATCAGTTCGGCCGGGTCTGATCGGCCGACCCCGGCCGAGGTTGCCGGCGGGCTCGTAGGTATCGCGATCGAGCGCGGGGCCGCTGATAACGTCACGGCGGTGGTCGTGCAGGTGACGTCGGACCGTCCTGTTCCGCCCGAGCCTCGACGCGGCCTGTTCCGAAGGCGGAGCTGATGCGCCTCGAACCCGGCTCGTTCATCGACCGGTACGAGATCGTCACACTGCTCGGTGAGGGTGCCTACGCCCGGACGTACAAGGCCCGCGACCCCCGTGGCGGCGGCTTCGTGGTGCTGAAGGTTCCAAATCCCACGCTCGTGGCGGATCCCGCGATCTTCGGGCGCTTCCGCCGCGAATCGGAGATCGTCCGCACGCTCGATCACCCCGGCATCGTGCGCAGCCTTGATGACGGCTTCACCCGCTCCGAGCCGTATCTCGTCCTCGAGTACATCGACGGCGAGAACTTCCGCCGGCGGCTGGGCTCGTTCGAGGGTCCGGTCCCGATCGAGCTCGCCCTGAGGTGGGGGAAGGAGCTCGCATCTGTGCTCGTCTACATGCATCAACACGGGATCGTGCATCGCGACCTGAAGCCCGAGAACATCCTTGTGAACGCCGACGACCGTCTCAAGGTCATCGACTTCGGAACCGCGCTCATCGAGGGAGCCAAGCGGTTGACCTGGCGTCATCTCACGGAGAATCTCGGGACTCCCGACTACATGAGCCCCGAGCAGATCCAGGGTGAACGCGGTGATGAACGCAGCGACATGTACGCGTGGGGGATCATGATGTACGAGTTCCTCACCGGTCGTGTGCCCTTCGGCGGCGACAACTGGATGGCCGTGATGGCCGGTCATCTCACGAAGAACCCGGAGCCGATCCGCAAGCGGAACCCGCGTGTACCGCCCGCGCTCGAGGCCGTCGTGTTGAAGGCGATGCGGCGTTATCCCGAGCATCGCTACGCCGATCCGAGCGCACTCCTTGCCGACCTCGACGCGCTCGACGCGCTTGATCCCGGATCGTTCGATCTTTCGCCCGAGCCGCCGATGGGCGGGATCGGCTCAGTCCAGTCGTCGAAGCAGATCTGGATGTTGATCGCGATCGTGACGGCAGTGTGCGTTGTCCTCGCGGCCATCATCATTGTTCTGGCGGTGACCTTGTGACGGGCCTGCAATGGATTCAGTTGTCGTTCGTCGACGTCTTCGGCATGACGAACTCCATGATGCTCCCGGCGGGGCGCTTCGAGGAGGTGAGCCGCGTCGGGGTCGCGTTCGACGGCTCCGCGCTCGAAGGCCGTGCACGCCACTTCGAGTCGAACCTGCGGCTTTGGCCGGATGGCGCGACGCTGCGCGAGGTCGGCGACGGCTTGGGCCGGGTCGTGTGCAACGTCCGCACGCCCCAGGGAGAACCCTGGCCCGGCGACCCGCGCACCGCGCTGCAGATCGTCGTGGACGGGCTCGACCAACTCTCGTCGGGACTCACGATCTCGACGGAGCTCGAGTTCTACGTGCTCGATCTCGACGGCGAACCAGTCGACCGAGCCGGATACTTCGACGATGTCGGCGGGATCGGCGCGCAGGTGCTGCGCGCCGCCGGGGATGCGCTGACCGCGCGCGGCTGCGAGGTTCTCAGTGGCCATCACGAGGCCGGTCCCGGCCAGTACGAGCTCGACCTTGGTCGTTGCGCACCCGTCGCCGCGGCCGACGCGATCGTGCTCGCGAAAGAGACGATCCGCGCCGCGTGCGCCGCGTTCGGCGCCGTCGCCACCTTCATGCCGTTGCCGTTCGCAGGAGCGCCCGGCTCCGGGTTGCACCTGCACCAGCGATCGCCCTTCCTGCTCGAGCCGAGCGGCGAGCTGACGCCGAACGGCAGCTCGTATGTTGCCGGACAGCTGGCCCACGCCTCGGGCCTGTGCGCGATCGCCGCTCCCACGGTCAACTCCTACCGGCGTTTGCACGCGGGCCCGGAGGCACCCGGCGCCGCGATCTGGGGCCACGAGTCCAGGGCCGCGCTCGTGCGCGTCGGAACCGATCTCGGAAGCGACGCCTCGATCGAGTTCCGCGCGTCCGACACGGCTGCGAACGCGTACCTGCTGATTGCGGCGCTTCTCGTCGCAGGTGCGGCCGGTATCAGCGACGGTCTCCAGCCCGGCCCGCCGAGCGACGAGTCGATCGGCGGCTACGACGTCGGAGCGAGCACGCAGCGCTACGTCTCGTTGCCGCGCAGCCTCGATGAGGCGCTCGACGCGCTTCAGGCCGACGACGTCCTGGCCGACGCGTTCGACTCGACCCTCCTGATGAGGCTCGTCGACGGTCGCCGCGTCGAGGCCGAGGACTTCCGGGCCACGGTGAGCGAGTGGGAGCGCGAGCGCTACTCGGGCGAACTGTGAACGAGCAGGGATGCTGACCCTCTACGGAGTACTCGTCATCTCCTTCATGATGCTGATGTACGCGTTCGAGAGCCGCGGCTCCGGGTACGTCCTCGCGTTCGCGGTCGGTTGCGCACTCTCGAGCTCCTATGGATTCCTGAGTGGCGCGTGGCCGTTCGGCGTCGTGGAGGGCATCTGGTCGGTCATCGCCCTGCGGCGCTACCTGGACGTGCGCGGTGCCGAGGGCCCCGCGCAGCCCGGAACCGGTCTTCCGCACTGAGTCGTGGGCAGAGTCCTCGCCGCGCGCGCAACGAGAACGTAGAAGTCGGGCGCTCCGCGTAGAAACCGCGTCAAGGCCGGACCGCCGGGGCCCGGTGGGCGCTATGGATGGCGTGTACCCGATATGTCGAGGTGCTGCGCATGTACACCGACGAACGTTTTGCTGCGAACGGCGTGGCGGTCGATGATCTGATCGCCCGATTCGAGGCGTCGACGCGTGCCGTCGAGACCGAGCGGCTCGCCGAGCTGCTCGGCCTCGCCGGCAATCACGACGCGGTCCACTCCCTCCTCGTCCGGCTGGGCGACCGCCGGGTCCAGCAAGACGTGCACGTCGAATACGCGGTTTGCCGCGCGCTCGTCGCGCTCGATGTGATGTGTGCGAGCGGCGAGACCGCGTTCGCGCTCCGGCCCCGTCATCTGCTCGCGGAGGACGTCGTCGAGATGATCGGTACGCTCGATCCACCGTTGCCGCTGCGATATCTCGTTCGGAGGGGGGCGTAGACCGTGGCGGCCTTCCTCGTCGGATGTGCAATCGGTGTCGTCGCCGTCTTGTGTGTCGCCGGTCCGGTGCTCGCCCCATGGTCGCTGCGCGTGCGGTATCTCGCCACGCAGGTACCGGACCCGGTGCTCGGGATGGGTCTCATTCCGCGTCTGCACATGCGGGTCGTGACGCTGGCCGACGTATTCGCCGCCGACGGCGTAGTCGAGCTCCTGGTCGTCGACGACGGCGGTGCGGGTGCGGGCGGCTGCAAGCTCTCCGGGGCCGCGTGCAGCCCGGGAGTGCTGGCGCGGCTCGACGGATGGGCGACGTTGAGTATCCCGTTGCTCATGCTCGTCGACGACGACGGCGACTGGCAGCTCTTCGGGCCCGACGGCGGAGTCACGCGCCGCGACGTCTCGGCGACTCAGATCCGATAGGCGATCCGGGCCGCAAGATCCCGGCGCGCGGCGAACGCGGTTGGGGCGTCGCGTAGTGGTCGTCGGAGCCTGAGGAGCACCCGACCGGATCCGGCTTCGCGAAACGGGAGCGCGTTGCCGTCGATCCGTCGAGGACTTTCCGAACCCCGACGACCACGACGTCGCCTTCATTGAATCGCGACTCCGCATGTCGATCGAGTGTTTCGACGCAAACGAGACGCGCTCCGGGATCTCTTGGCGTTCTCTTCACGCGTGCTCGGCGGCGGTGCGCTCGCGGTCAGCATCACCCAGGTCACACTTCGGTTGATCTGACATCCATCGGGGCGGCGTGTCAGCAGAGCGCTAAGTGCCGGCACTTACCGTCAATGTCCCGTACAAGCGAGTTCAAATCGAGTGACCGCGGCGCCGCGTTGTCGTTAACTGAGTACGGACGAGCAATGGCGCTCGATCCGTGCCGAACGGAGCCCCGTAAGCGCGGAGGTGCACGGCGGTGCAGATGCAGATCCCTGCGCTTGTACTGCTTGTGGTCGCGGTCGTGGGGAGCACATCGTGGGCCGTGCACCTTCTTCGCGCGGGGATACGAGACTCGCGCGAACTCGCGGCCAAACTCGCCATACCCCACCCGCGCCGCGCTGCTGATTGGCCGGAACTCCGGCTCGATGCGGTCGTCATCGATCCGGAAGGCGCCGACCACGTTCTCGTCGTCGCTCGCTGGCCCGCGCACCCCGATCCTCGCGCGCTCCTCGTGCTTGCGGTCGACGACGCTCCCGTCCGCGCCCGGCGGTTGCTGGCCGAGTGGCGAGACTCGGACACATCGTTGTCGCCGCGATTCGGTGTCGGCGGGCAACTCGTGCTGCGGCAGCGGCGCACACGGCACGAGGTGAGAGCGCGGGTCGTGAAAGAGACGACGTGACATCGAAACTCGGCAGGTGGTCGTCTTCGGAGGTGCGTCGTGCATCACGCGACGGCCGAAATTGCTGAGGACCGAAGCCTCCAAGGAGGCAGACATGATCCGCTGCCTTACCGAGTGCGGCGTTCGTCGAAGCGCCCGAGCGTCTCCCGAGCAATGTCGACCGTCACGAGCCCGTCGTAGCGCCGCTGCACATCCGCGCGGTCGAGTGGCTCGGCGACCGACTCCTCACTGGCGCGCAGGATCATGCTGGCCACCGTGAGGAGGACCGCGCGTTGTTCCGTTGTCGTCGTGTACTCGGTGATCTTCGCGAGCGATTCCAATTGACGGATCAACACGGCGGGCATTCCCCGCCCGGCCTGGCGGATCTTGTCGAAGGCGCGGTCGACCAATCGTTCGTAGCTCGGTTCCGCCGCGATCAGCCGAACCTTGCCGGCGGCGTCGAAGTGGACGCAGCGCGAGTGCCATGCAGTCGTGATCTTGCACAGACCGTCGCTCAGCCAGTCGATGCACGTGAGCGCGGTGAAGGTGTCGTTCACCGCGGGCGACAGGGCCCTGATCGCGATCTCGACGAGCTGATCGATCGCGAACGACATGTCCTGGGCAAGGGTCCGGCTTGACCCCGTGAGGTGCGCT
>DATJAA010000128.1:0-6393 GCA_035516815.1 Acidimicrobiia bacterium
GTCCGTGGTCGCGGCCGGGTTGGTCTGCGCGTAGGTGGCGCTCGACGCGGTGAGCGCGTTGCTATCGAGCTTGGGCCCACTCGCGCTGAACCGCACGTACAAGATGTCGTTGCTGAACACCCGGCTGTCGGTCCAGAACAGGCCGAACGTACCCGACGCGCGGCCGAGCGCGGGTGAGCTCTCGCGGTTGTTGCCCGTCCCGATCGGTCCAGCGGTGCCGACCGCACCGGCGCTCGAGATCGTAGCGCCGAATGCCTGGTTCGCGTAGTTGTCGCGCGTATCGGTCCAGGTCCCGAAGAAGCCGGTGCCGTTGTTGGCGACCGTGGGCAGCTCCTGATTGCCGTTGACGTTGGACAGCGCGAACGGCGAGCCGCTCTGCGTCATGCTGGTGGTGACCAGCTGCGCGTACAGATCGTATCCGTTCGTCGTGACGGCGCGGCGGTCCTGCCAGACCACCACGCAACCGCTCGACATGCAGCTGATCTGCGGCACCGACGAGTTCGCCGGGGTGCCGTTGAGCGCGACGCCGCCGACATCGAGCACGGTCCCGGCGGTGGATACTCGCGCGCCGTAGACGAAGTTACCGCCCTTGGAGTTCACCCACACCACGTCGTAGTTGGTTCCGTCGAACGTGGCCGCGGACTGATTCGCCGTGCCGACCGTGGTCGACGAGATCGCGAACGCCGAGCCGCTGAGCGCGCCGGCCGAGGTCACCAGCTGGCCTTGCACGTGCGAGCTCACGGTGAACGACACCAGGTAGTTGCCGGCCGGGTTCGACGCGACGCCCGCGTGCTCGACCGTGGTACCCGACGCGATCGTGAACGGCGCGCCGAAGCTCGACCCGTCGAAGCTCGAACCCATCACCGTGCCGGCCGCATTCCACACCAAGAGCGCGTTGCCGCCGGTCTGGGCCGCGATCACCGGGAAGCGCTCGCTCGTCGTGGTGGTCGCTACGGCGACCGGCGTACCGACGGCACCAGCGGTGCTAACCGTCGCGGCGTGGATGTCGGCGTCGGTGCCGCCGGTGACCTTGAAGTCCTCCCACGCCACGACGAAGGTCGAGCCATTGTAGGTGACGGCGGGATTCGATTGCACGCCCGGCGTCGCGACGACCTTGATGCCGAGCGGGTCGAGGATCGTGCCAGTCGAGCTCAGTCGCGTGCCCCAGATATCGGCATCGGTGCTGTCGCGCTGATCGCTCCACACCACTAGGTACTCGCCGCCGCCGAACGCGATCGACGACTGCTGCTGGTTTGCGCCGGTCGGGCCGACCACGATGCTATCGACCGCGGTCTCCGAGCTGATCGTCGGATCGAGCACGGCCGGGAAGGTGGTACGCGACACCACGCTCTCGGGGACGACCAGGCGAATCCTGCCGTGATCGTACGTCGCGGTGATCGGCCACTCCGCGCCGTCGGCGCCGCTCCAGACCGCGTTGCCGTAACGCAGCCCTGCGGTGCCATCGGCCGAGACGAAGTGAAGCCCCTGCTGCGTCGTCGTCTTGTACGCGTAGCCCGAGATCGCGATCTCGATCGCGAGATCTCCGGTCGTATCCGGATCGTTCGCGAAGTGCCACTCCTGATGGACACCTTCGGGCTGGTTGAACAGGCGCTCTTCCACCGGCCCGCGCGGGATCACGACCGCGCCGTCGTCGAGGCGGGCGGGTTCCGCGGCGGATGCGATCAGCGAGCCATCGATCGTGACCGAGGTGGTCTCGAACGTCATCGCGGCGTGGCCCTGGCGTTCTCCCGAGAGGAACGTGTACGGGGTCACGGCCACGATGCCGTCCCGGATCGAGACCTGCTGAGTGCGGTAGCCGCCGACGAGGGCATCGTCTTGGGCGCGGAACGCGAGGACCGCGTGTTGCACCAGGTTGGCATCGCGCTCTGGGCCGACGCTGATCGTTCCCGGCACGAGGCTCGTGTCGGCGCCGCCCTGTGGCTCCGCGCCACTCGTCGACGTCGATTCTCCGCCCTGGCAGGCGGTCGCGAGCAGGATCCCGGCGAGGAGCGGCCACGAAAGATTCTTCATCATTTCACCTGTTGTCTCGAGTCTTCACGCCCCGGAGCGCCGAGCATATCAGCCCGCGCTGCGCGTTTGACGTGAGCTACGCACGCCTTAGACGCCGGAGACGGAATCACCGTTCGAGCAGCGCGAGGCTTTCATCTACTTGGCGGCCGGTCCGACCTCAAGCATGGGGGCGCGGTGGGGTAACGCGCCGATGTCAGGCTTGCCTCGGTCCCGCGAACGCAAGGTGTCCGGCCAGGTCGCAGGGACCGGGACCCCGGTGTCGATCGCCGGGCTGCCATCGTGGAGCCGCACGTCACCGTGGTCGAGATCGAGGAACATGGGGTCCGCGTAAAGGTCGTGCACGCCGAATGTCTTTGGGCTCGCGTGGTACGCGCGGGTCGTGCGAAACCTGTCGAAGAACGCGTCCTGCGGTTGCGGCGCGCGATAGCCCCACATCAGGTTGCCATCGACCTCGACGTCGTCCGCGGCGGTGGTGCCCTGAAAGCTCAAACCCGGCTCACCGTCGATCTGGACGAAGATGTTGTCGTAGACCCGGCGCGTGGTGCCCTTGGTACCCATCACGCCGAGCAACGCACCATAGTAGTTGCGCCAGGTGGGGCCGGCCGTGATCACGGTGTTGAAGTAGAAGTACAGCGGTTCCCAGGTTGGGCTGCCGTGATCACCGCAGACGCGTCCTGCGAGCAGCGGCATCGGACCGACGTCCGTGGTCGCGTCCTTCGGGATCCACCCGTACGTGCCTTGGCGGAGATCGAAGACGTTGCGAAACACGTACACGCCCGAGCCGATCGCGTTGGGCTCGACCTCGGTGGTCTTGGCGCGCCGGGTCTCCTTGTCCTCTGCGAATGCGAGCGTGGTGTACACGCGCGTGAAGTAGTTCTCGAAGACCTCCACGTCCTCCGGAACGGCTTCGCGCGGCGGAAGGGTCAGAAAGATGCCATCGTCGTTGAAGTTATCGATGCGGTTGTGGTGGAAGCGTAGCGTCTTGATACTGTCGAGGATCATCCCGTCATGGCCGTCGCTGAATTCGTCGTAAGCGATCTGCCAATCGTGGCTTTGAGGCAACCTGCTGGATGCAACAAACAGGTACGGCGCGTTGCTGCGGTACTTCATGCTCGCGCGCGACGACCACGGCGCGGCCAGGCCGCGCAAGGTCGAGCGAAGTAGTCGAAAGTGGTCGGTCGACTTCACGAACAGCGCGGGCGCGCCGCCGTAGATCGTGACGTGGTCGAGCTCGACGTCGCTGCAGCCATCGATGTCGACCGTGTGCACCGCGGAGCCGCGCAGCACGAGGTCCTGGACGCGGATGTGCTTCGCGCTGCGCAACGCGAGCGCGGGCTGATCAGCGCCGATCACCAACGCGAGCTTGCGCGGATCCGTCTCCCCATCGTAGTTCGCGCTGCCCTGGCTCGCCACGTGGCTGTGTGCGAGTCGGATGTGGATGCGGTGGCTCGTGCGATCGAACCACACACCGGGCCCGAGATAGACGCCTGTGCCTGGCTTGGTGTTCTCCACCGTCCAGTACGGATTGTCGCTGCGCAGATCGACCGCGAACTTGTAGCCGTGCAGCGGGACCATCGAGTCGGCGAAGTTGCCGTTGACCCAGACGCCGCGGTCGGGTTCGTCGGCGCGTGCGAGGTCCGGATATCTCCTGGTCGAACGATACTCGTCGCGGGCGCCGCCGGGCTCGGGTTCCCAGGCGGTGTTCGACGCATCGAAGTACTCTCGTAGGCCACCGTCGATGATCGCGAGCTCGCCGGGCGCCGATCGCAGCGTGATCGGGGCCGCCGCGGTTCCCGAGACCGCGAGTGCGATGCGTTCGAAATAGACTCCGCCGTGCAGGTAGATCGTGTCACCGGGATGGGCGTGGGCGAGCGCGTGCTGCACCGTGCGCCAGGGCGAGCGCCGGCTGCCATCGGCGGTGTCGTTGCCGTGCGTGGCGTCGACGAACCACGCCGGGCCAGGCGCCGCGGGGCGGTCTGAAGGTTGCGGCAGCGGCCGCATGGGGGCAGGCGCATCGGCCCGGGCAGCCGTCGTCAGCGCGAGGCCAACCACCACGATCGCGCTCCGCGTCGCCATCGGCAGCATGGAGCCTAGCAAGTTTCGCGTAGAATGACGCGGAGCTCGTGCGCGTCGCACACATCGCGGCATCGGATCAGACGCTGTCATTGCTGCTGCTCCATCAGATGAAGCACCTCAAGGAGGCGGGCTTCGAGGTGGTGGGAATCTCCGCTGCGGGGCCACACGTTCCGGAGCTTGAACGCGCCGACATCGAATTTCACGAGATCCCGATCACGCGCCGACTCGGCGTCATCGCCGATCTCAAGGCGTTGTTCGCGACATATCGCCTGCTGAGACGGCACCGCTTCGACATCATTCACACGCACACTCCGAAGGGCGGATTGATCGGCCAGTACGCCGCGCTGCTCGCTCGGGTCCCGCTGCGCGTTCACACCATCCATGGTCTGTACTTTCCCGGAACGATGCGCCCCCGGACCCGCTGGTTGTTCGTCTGGCTCGAGCGCATCACGCTCGCCTTCTCGCACTACAACTTCTCGCAGAATCCCGAGGACGTTCCGGTCGCGATCGCCGAGCACATCGTGCGCCCCGATCGCATCGAGCAGGTCGGCAACGGCATCGCGCTCGAGCGCTTCGATCCGGCGCGGTTCGGCGATGCCAACCGGATCGCGGTGCGCGAAGCGCTCGGGTTTTCGCGCGACGCGCCGGTCGTCGGGATGGTGGGACGCCTGGTTGCCGAGAAGGGCTACCTCGAAGCCTTCGAGGCCGTCCGGGTGCTGCGCGCGCGGGTACCCGAGGCGCGGTTCATGTTCGTCGGTGGGTTCGAGGACAAGCCCGACGCGCTGGCACCCGACGTGCTCGAGCGTTACGGCATCGCGGACGTCGCACGCCTGCTCGGCCATCGCGACGACGTCGAGCGCCTCTACGCGGCGATGGATGTGTTCATGTTGCCCTCGCATCGCGAGGGCTTTCCACGGGCGGTGATGGAGGCTGCAGCCATGGCCAGGCCTTGCGTGGTCACGGACGTTCGCGGCTGCCGGCAGACCGTCGATCACGGGGTGAACGGATTGCGCGTGCCGCCGCGCGATCCTGCGGCGCTCGCCGCTGCGGTCGAGTCGCTGCTGCGATCTCCGGAGGACCGCGCGCGAATGGGCGCGGCCGGGCGGGCGCGCGCGTTGCGCGAATTCGACGAACGCCGCGTGATCGATGCCATCATCGCGGCCTATCGCCGGCTCGCCGAGCACCACCGCGCTACTTGAGCTTGTCGCACGCCTCGTGCTTGCCGAGCTGGCAGGCCTTCTCGAGGTCCTTGCGCGCGTCGGCGAGCATGCCGGCGTGGCTGCGCACGATGTAGCGGTTGACGTAGAACTGCGCGTCGTTCGGGCTCATCGCGATCGCGCGATCGATGTCGGCGAGCCCGCCGCGATCGCCGGCGAGCTGGTAGCGCGCGAGCCCGCGGCCCATCCACGCCCACGGATCGCCGGGCGCGAGCTTGACCGCGTCGTCGCACGCCGCGATGGCCTGCTTGGTGCCGAGCTCGGTGGACACCGTGCACAGCCGGACGTGCGCGCGCGGTAGCTCGGGTGCGAGCGCGAGCGCGTGATCGATCGAGGCGAGCGCCTCGGCGGGCGGCTGCACGAGCGAAAGATCGAGCCACGCGTTCGGGTTGTCGGGGCTGGCCTGGACGACGCGCTCGAGGATCGGCCGCGCGTCGTCCTGGTGGCCGGTGGCGGAGTACAGCTGCGCGAGCTCGGACAGCGCGTCGACGTCGTTGGGCTCGATCGCGAGCGACGCGACGAGGTCGGGGTACGCGTCGCGATCGCGGCCCTCGTGCGCGCGCAGGATGCCGCGGTTGCGCAGCGCCTCGGCGTCGTGGGGGTCGAGCGCGATCGCCTTGGTGAACGCGGCCTCGGCCTCGCGCGGGTGGCCGGCGCGCACCTCGATGTAGCCCTTGGCGGCCCACGCGCGCGCGTAATCGGGGAAGTCGGCGAGCTCGCGATCGAGCCTGGCGAGGCCGTCGGGCCGGCCCGACGCGATGTAGATCATCGCCTGGCTGAGGCGATTGAGGCGATCCGGGTTCTTCGCGACCTCGGCGTCGACCTCGGCGATGGCTTTTTCCGGCGAGCCGGCCTCGAGGCGCTCGACCGGGACGAGGTGCTCCCCGGCGGGCGCCTTCATGTCGGCGACGTGATCGGGCAGGTCGTTCGGGATGCCGGCGGGCGCGAGCGGGACGAGGCCGACGATCGGCGCGTCGGTCGCGGGCGGCGCGTCGGGCAGGTTGGCGACGACCAGCTCGGCGCGGGCATCGCGCGGCGGCGGCGCGGCGTCGCGCGGCGCGCTCGCGAC
>DATJAA010000129.1:0-9439 GCA_035516815.1 Acidimicrobiia bacterium
CGATTCCTCGTCGAACTGGGTATCGCCCTGCTCGCGCTCGGACGCCAGTTGCTCGGCCGACGCCTCGAGCTCCTCGGCCTGGCGCGCGTGACTCGCGCGGGCCTCTTCGAGCAGCTCACGCAGCTTGGCCAGCGTGCTCGCGGCGAGCGGCGGCGGGAGCTTCTTCGGGACTTCCTTCTTGACGGGCGGCGGCTTCGGAGCGGCAGCGGGCTTGTTCGCGACCTTCATCGGGCCCTTTGTCGGCGCCGCGGAGGTTTTCTTGACCGACGGTTTCGCGCCCGCGGACTTCTTCGCGCCCGCGGTCTTCTTGGCGGCCGCGGGCTTTTTTGCGGAGACCTTCACGCTGGCGGGCTTCTTCGCCGGCGGCTTCTTCTTGACCGCGGACTTCTTCGCGGCCGCGGTCTTCTTGGTCAGGGCCTGCTTGGACGCCGGCCGCTTCGCTGCGGACTTCTTGGCGAGGGGCTTCGCCGCCGGCTTCTTCGCGGTCTTCTTCGGCGACGACTTCTTCGCGGTGGACTTCTTGGCAGACGCGGGCGAGGTCTTCTTCTTGCCCCCACCGCTCGTGACGGCGCCGCGGGCTGCCTTCGCCTGCTTGGCACCCCCCGACGACCCGCCGCCCGACCGTTTCGCGGGCGCGGCCGCCGACGACGGCTTGCGCGGGGTGACCTTGGACGCAGGCGTCATGCTGACCTACTCGTGACTGGTGGCTCGGGGCGGTTGGGCTGGGAGCCCGGCATCGGGCTCCGGCCGAAGGAGCGAGCCCGAGAGATCGGGCAGCAGCCCTCGGAAGGCGCCGGATTGTAGCGGCGACTCCGACCCCGATCGTTCACCCCTCGGGCGACCCGAGCCAGGGAGCCAGCCGGCGCTCGGCTTCGAGGAGGCCGAGGCCCGCGATCCGGAACCGCTTGTGCCGTGAGCGCTCGCCCGACTCGAGCCTCACCGCGCCCGCGCCGACGCCGAGTGCGCCCGCGACGGCGAGCCGGGCCGCTTCGGTCGCGCGCCCGTCGACGGGTGCCTCCTTCACGCGCACCTTCAACGCGTCGCCGTGACGGCCCACGATCTCGGTCCGCCCGCAGCGCGGTATCACGTGCACCGAAACAACGACCGCGTTCGCCGGATCGTCGGTTGCAGCTACGACGACGCGATCGCGCGAGCTCAGGCTCAGTACACCCAGACCGGCATACCGAGCGGCAGGATGTTGTTCGCCCAGATCCAGTTGATGGCGTCGTTGGAAACCCGCGCACATCCGTGCGAAGCGGGATACGGCGGCACCGACGTGTACCCGTGCACCGCGATGCCGGACCAGGTGAAGTACTTCGGGCGGAAGAGCACACCCAGCGGACCGTGGTCGGGCCCGTTGACCTGGCGGATGACCGAGAACATGCCCTCGGGGGTGTGCGCGGAGTAGAGGACTCCGTCGAGGACGTACGGGTGGTCGGAGCCGGTCGAGGTGTTGAACGTGTACCGCGCCACACCGTTCTGCATCACCATGAGGATCTGGCGGGTCTTGTCGATCTCGATCATCGATCCGGACGTCGAGCGACCGCGCGGGCGCGTGGCGGTTCGGAACGCGGCCTGGGTCGCGGCGTCGACGACGCCGGTGCGCGGCAGGCCGTTCGCCTTCTGGAACGCCCACACCGCCTGCTGCATGTCGGCGTCGAACACACCGTTGACGCCCGGCAGCCAATAGCCCATGGCGATCAGCCGGTTCTGGACGTCGGCAACCGCGGCGCCGGTCGAGCCCAGTCCGACGAACCCGACGTCGGCCACCCTCGCCAGCGCGAGCATGCGGTAGCCGTTCCCGTCGGGCATGCCGACGAGGGACACGATCCGGCGGCTGGCCGCAACCAGGCCGGCGGCGCTGCCCTTGTAGTGGGCGTCGCCGAACGTGAACACGCCGCCGTCGGCGCCGGCGAGCCAGTACCCCCGGCCCGAGCCGTCGCGCGCCATGCCCACGACCGGCGAGTTGAGACGCATCGCACCCGTCGAACCGTGGAAGCCCGCGTCACCGAAGGTGAAGATCCCGCCGTCGGACGCCACGAGCCAGTAGCCCTTACCGCTCGGCGTCGATGCCATGCCGACGACCGGGGCGTTCAGGTGCATCGCGCCGGTCGAGCCGTGGAACCGCGCGCTGCCGAACGAGAACACGCCTCCGTCGGACGCGTACAGCCAGTAGCCCCGCCCCTTCGGTCCGGGGATGAGTGCCTTGATCGACGCGTTGAGATGCATGCCGCCGAGCGAGCCGTACAGCTTGGCGTCGCCGAACGGGAACACGGACCCGTCGCCGGTGACGATCCAATAGCCGTGACCGGTCGGCGTCGCAGTGATGCCTGTGACGGGCTGCGCGAGCGGCCACCCGGCGAGCGCGCCGTAGAAAGGCGCGTTGAACGAGTACACCGCGCCGTCGGAGGCGACGAGCCAGTACCCCTTGCCGTTCGCCGTCGTCGCCATCGCGACGATCGGTCGCGCGATCGAGAACGCGCTCATCGAACCGTGGAACGTCGCGCTGCCGAACGCGTAGACCTCGTTGTCGTGCGTGACGGTGGCATTTGCCGCGGGCGCGGCCACGAATGATCCGACAGCACAGGTCGCGGCGACGAGCGCGCTGCAGACGAGGGCGCGGAATCGAGCTGGGGACCGGCGCATCCGCGGGAGGCTAGCCGCCGGAACTGCGCAATCCCCGAGCGGGCCGCCAGTATCGTTGCCGCCATGTTCCGGCCCGTGGATCCGTCGCTCGACCTCGTCGCGCTCGAAGAGGCGATGCTCGCGCGCTGGCAGGCCGAAGACGTGTTCGGGGAGTCTCTACGCCGCCGACGGGGCGCCCCCGAGTGGGTGTTCTACGAGGGCCCGCCCACTGCGAACGGCCGGCCGGGCATCCATCACATCTGGGCCCGGCTCTTCAAGGATCTGTATCCGCGGTTCCACACGATGCGCGGGAAGTATGTCGAGCGCAAGGGTGGCTGGGACTGCCACGGGCTCCCGGTCGAGGTCGAGGTGGAGAAGGAGCTGGGCTTCTCGGCCAAATACGAGATCGAGGAATACGGCATCGAGCGCTTCAACGCCAAGTGCCGGGCCTCGGTGCAGCGCTACGTCGAGGACTGGCAGTCGCTCACGTCGCGGATCGGGATGTGGCTCGACACCGAGAACGCGTACTGGACGCTCTCCAACGAGTACATCGAGAGCGTGTGGTGGCTTTTCCGAAGGATCTGGGACGCCGGCGCGATCTACGAGGGCTTCAAGGTCGTGCCGTACTGCGGGCGTTGCGGTACCGCGCTGTCGAGCCACGAGCTCGGCCAGCCCGGCGCGTACCGCGACGTCACCGAGCCGTCGGTGTACGTCCGGTTCCCCGTTGCCGGCCGCGACTTCGACCTGCTCGTCTGGACCACGACGCCGTGGACGCTGCCTTCGAATGTCGCGGCCGCGGTCGGACCGGGTGTCGACTACGTGCGTGTGCGCGCGCCGGAAGGCGGCCGCGACCTCGTGATGGCGCGGGCGCGCGTCGCCGACGTGCTCGGAGGCGACGCGGAAGTCGTCGCCGACGTCCCGGTCGACACGCTGGTCGGCGCGCGCTACGAACCGCCGTTCACGATGCTGGCCGTCGAAGGCGAAGGCGCCTACACCGTTGTCGCCGACGACTTCGTCACACTCGACGACGGTTCGGGCATCGTGCACCTCGCGCCGGCGTTCGGCGAGATCGACCGGGAGGTCGGTGAGCGCGAGGGGCTCCCGATCGTCAATCCGGTGAACGACGCGGCGCGCTTCGAGCCGATCATCGGCGAGCCGTACGCGGGCCACTTCGTCAAGGACGCCGACCCGCTGCTCGTCGACGACCTCGTGAGGCGCGGCCGGATCGTCGCGGTCGTCGACTACACGCACTCGTATCCACATTGCTGGCGCTGCGACACGCCGCTCATCTATTGGGCCAAGCCCACCTGGTTCGCGCGCACCTCTGCGCACAAGGCCGAACTGCTGGCGGAGAACGAGACGATCAACTGGTATCCCGACCACATCAAGCACGGTCGCTTCGGTGACTGGCTCGAGAACAACGTCGACTGGGCGCTGTCACGCGATCGCTACTGGGGAACGCCGATCCCCGTGTGGCGCTGCGACGACTGCGGGCAGGACACTTGCGTCGGCTCGGTCGCCGAGCTGGCCGATCTCTCGGGGCGTGACCTCGGCGGCATGGACCTGCACCGCCCCTACGTCGACGACGTGAGGATCTCGTGTCCCCAGTGTGCCGGCGGCACCGCGTCCCGTATCGCGCCGGTCCTCGACGCGTGGTTCGACTCGGGTTCGATGCCAGCCGCGCAGTTCCACTACCCGTTCGAGCATGGCGACGCCTTCGAGCACCGCTTCCCGGCCGACTTCATCTGCGAGGCCATCGACCAGACGCGCGGCTGGTTCTACTCCCTGCTGGCGGTCAACACCCTCGCCTTCGGCCGCACGCCCTACCGAAACGTCGTGTGCCTCGCCCACATCGTCGACAAGGACGGCGCCAAGATGTCGAAGTCGCGCGGGAACGTCATCGATCCCGTGCCGGTCCTGGCCGAGCGCGGGGCCGACGCGCTGCGCTGGTACATGTTGTCGGCGGGCTCGCCCTGGACCCCCAAGCGCGTCTACGTCGAAGGCATCGACGAGGCGACCCGCCAGTTCTTGTTGACCCTGTGGAACACGTACTCCTTCTTCGTCACCTACGCGAACATCGACGGGTGGAGTCCCGGCGGATCGGTCCCGGGAACCCACGTGCTCGACCGGTGGATCACGTCGCGCGTCCACCGCACCGTGCGCACCACGACCGAGGCGCTCGAGCGCTTCGACGCGCTCGCGGGAACGCAGGCGCTCGCCGAACTGGTCGACGACCTCTCCAACTGGTACGTGCGCAGGTCGCGGCCGCGCTTTTGGAAGTCGTCGGATCCGGCCGCGCACGCGACACTCCACACGGCGCTCGTAACGATTGCCCGGCTGCTCGCACCCTTCTGCCCGTTCTTCGCGGACGAGCTCTACCGCAACCTGTCGGGTGCCGACGCGTCGGTCCATCTCGACGACTGGCCCGCGTACGACGCCGGGCTCATCGACGACACACTCGAACGGGAGATGGCCCTCTCGCGGATCCTCGTCTCGCTCGGACGCGCCGCGCGCGCCGACGCCAAGCTCGGCGTCCGCCAGCCGCTTGCGCGTGCGATCGCGTTGCTCGGCACCGGAGAGCTCTTGCGCGACGACGTCGCCCGGGAGATCAAAGACGAGCTGAACGTGAAGCAGCTCGAGGTGGTCGAGTCGCTCGACGGGCTCCTCTCCTACCGCGTCGTGCCGAACTTCCGCACGCTCGGGCCCCGTCTCGGCAAGCTCGCCCCGCGCGTCAAAGCCGTGCTCGCAGACGTCGACGGCGGCAAGGTGCGCCGCGCGTTCGACGAGGGCGCGCCGTTCGTGCTCGACGTCGACGGCGAGGCCGTCGAGCTCGGTCCCGGTGACGTCGAGATCCGCGCCGAGCAGCACACCGACCTCGCCGTCGCGCAGGACGGTCCGCACACGGTGGCGCTAGATCTCACGCTCGACGACGACCTGCGGGCGGAAGGCATCGCGCGCGAGATCATCCGCGTCGTGCAGGACCGCCGCAAAGCGCTCGGCCTCGCGCTCACCGACCGCATTACGGTCGTGCTACGAACGCCCGACCGCATCGCCGCGGCCGCGACGCGTCACGCAGATTGGATCGCGGCCGAGGTCCTCGCGATCGGCTTCGAGGTGGAGCCGGAGCTGCTCGAAGGCACCGGCGATGCGACGATCGACGGCGATCCGGTTTGGCTCGACGTGCAGCGGGCCGCCGCGGCCTGATCGTCAGCGGCGACGGCGGAACACGTCGCGGAAAGAGCCGCGATCGGCGTCCTGGTCGAAGAACCGGTTCTCTCCCGTGATGTCGTCGCCTTCTTCACGGGGTCCGAGCGGTGCTTCGTCGTGCACGGCGTCGCGCAATGTCGCGAAGAACGCGTCGTCGTCGAGGATGTCGGCGTCGAGCGCGTCGGGATCGCCCAGGTCGAGCGGCTGCAAACCGGCGCGACCGGACGCCGGAGCGCTCGCGGCGGTGTCGGCGGGCGCGCGGTCAGACGCGGGCGCGTCGTTCTCGCCGGCCGGCCCGGGCACCTGATCGAACAGCGCGCGGACGTCGACCTCGCTCGTCTCCTGGCTCGGTGGCGCGTCGGTCGGGCTCGCGTTGGCACCTCCTGCCGAAGGCGACGGCGTGTACACGCCCGAACCGTTCTGGCCGTTCCCTGCCGCGTCGGAGCCGGTGCCGTTGGCCGTCGCGCTTGGAGGTTCGGCCGGCGCATCAGCCGAAGCATCGGCCTCGGCGCTCGAGGTGTCGGCCGACGGGACCTCGACGTCGGCGGTCTCGGGCTTCGATCCCGGCGCGGTCGTCGGTCGTGTGCGCAACGAGGTCAGGTCGGACTCGAGCGCACGCACCATGCGCTCGCGATACTCCGCCTCGAATCGGGTCAGTGCCTCGACATCGGCCAGAAGCGTGTCGCGACGCCCGGCCAGCTCGACGATCTCCTCCTCCAGGCGGCGGCGCTCCGTCTCGCCCTTGCGCCGGGCTTCCGCCTCCGCGTCGGCCACGAGCCGGCGCGACGACATCTCGGCTTCGTCGAGCATCTGTCGCGATTTCGCAGTGGCTTCGGCGACGGCTTCATCGGCCGCGCGTTGCGCGAGCAGCAGCGTGCGGTGGAGGATGTCCTCCGTCTCGCGCGTGCGCACGGCCTCGCCCTGGGCGGAGGTCAGCCGGTCCTGCAACTGCGAGACGCGCTGGTTCGCGGCTTCGATCGCGATGGCGGCCCGCTCGAGGAGGTCGTTCACCTCGTCCCGGCTATAGCCCCGAATTTCGGAGTGGATCTCTATATCGCGAAGCTCTCGCGGCGTGATCTCCATATCAGATCATCGTAGACCGGGGGCTCCTGAGACTGGTGTACCTCCGGCCTACAGCGCCGCGGGGCAGTGAATGGCGCGCAGCAAGACTTCGATGGCGATGAACACGACCAGGAACGACAGATCGAACATGCCCGCAGGCGGGATCACGCGCCGAACCGGCGCGATGACCGGCTCGGTCAGCTGGGCCAGGACTTGCTGGAACGACGCGAGGCCCGTCCCGGGACGGATCGGAAAGAACGACAAGATCGCTCGCGCCAACAGCACGAGCAAATAGACGTTGAGAACCGCGCAGATGAGTTCCTTCACGAGCGACCAGTGCGATACAAGCCGCGCGCTTGCAGACGCTCCTTCTCCTCCTCGGAGACTTCGACGTTCGACGGCGTCAGCAGGAAGACCTGGTCGGCCGCCTTCGACATCGTGCCGTTGAGCGCATACGCAAGACCGCTCGCGAAATCGATCAGCCTCCGCTGGAGATCGCGGTCAACGCCCTGCAGGTTCAAGATGACAGGCTGGCCGTTCTTCAACCAGTCACCGACCTCCTGGGCATCGTTGAAGCCCTTCGGGTCCATGACGTGCACGCGGGTAGCGGGCATGGGGATGGGCTTGACGGCTGAGGGCCGCGGCGCCGGAAGCGGGGCCGAGCCGTCGTCGCGCTCGCGGCGCGCGCGGATGACGGTAAGCGGGCTCGGCTCGGTCATCGGCGGCGAGGTCGCAGTCGCGGTCGCCGCGGCGCGGGCGGGCTGGCGCATCGGAGCGCTGATGGGCTCGCCGTACTCGTCCGTGTAGTACTCGTCGTCCTCGCCGTAGTACTCGTCGTCGTCGACGAGGCCCAGCCAGACCATCGTCTTGTGAAAGACCGACATGCGGCGTCCCTTTCCGTCCGTGCCTTGTCGTCCGTGCCTTGTCGTCCGTGCCATCTCGCACGGTGCACAGCTCATTCGTGTCTTGCGTTCGGGCGTACTGGTGTTCGTGGTAGCGATCGTGCCTTCGCGCGCGGGCTGGACCACGCTGCGGACCGCAAGGCTATCGTCGCGCGTCCCCGGGCCCCGGCCGCGGACCGAAAATCGCGCTTCCCACCCGCACCATCGTGGCGCCTTCTCCGATGGCGAGCTCGTAATCGCCGCTCATGCCCATCGAGCAGACCGAAAGGCCCAGGTCGTCGGTCATGCGTCGCAGCCGCGCGAACATCGGGCGAGGGTCGCCCGCCGCCGGTGGGACGGTCATGAGCCCCTCGACCCGACAACCCGCGGCCCGGCAGTCGTCAACCAGCGCATCCACCGCCTCCAGTGCGCAGCCACCCTTTTGCGGCTCACCGGCAACATTCACCTGAACGAGCACCGCCGCGCCCGGCGCGCGGCGCCCGACCTCGGCGGCGAGGTCGGCGCGATCGATCGACTGCCACAGCGCGACGTAGGGCGCCGCGGCCCGCACCTTGTTCCGTTGTAGACGCCCGATCAGATGCCACTCGTACGCTCGGTCGCGCCCGTCTCCGACACCGGGCCCGTCCGGCTTGCCGAGCGCCTCCGCCTTGGCGACGAGCTCCTGAACACGGTTCTCGCCGAGCGCGGTCGCGCCCGCCGCGATGGCGACGCGCACGTCGCTCGCAGGAACGGTCTTGGTGACGGCGACAAGGGTCACTGCGTCGGCGGCGCGTCCACTGGCGCGTGCGGCGGCGGCGATGCGCGCCCGGACCTCGTGCAACGCAGCCGCGATGCCTGCGTGCGAGCTCATGCGCTCGAGCTCACGGGAGTAGAGCGACGGTTGCCTGGCGACCTGTCGCACCGTCCCGACGGTACGAGAACCACGCATCGGAGTCGGCGGTGCAGAGCTGCGTGTCTTGCAAGGTTTCGACGCCGGCCCGCCGGAGCACCACCGCGACGGCTGCGGGCAGGTCGAGCGCAGGCATTCCCGAACGAGTCCGCGCCTCGGCCTCCGGGCCGAACCGGGCGACGAACGCGGCGAGGTCGTCGGGACCGAACTCGTAGCAACCGGCGCGGATGCACGGTCCGAGCAACGCCCGCACCTCGCCCCTCCCGATCTCCTGCAACCGGGCGATCGCCGCCTCGACGACTCCGGCGGACAGCCCGCGATGTCCCGCGTGCACGACGCCGACGGCGTCGTCGCACGCGATGACAATGGGCGCGCAATCGGCGGTGACGACGGCGACGGCGAGTCCGCGCGTCGCGGTCAACACCGCGTCGGCCACCGCCGGCTCACTCTCGGGCACGCTCGCGACATGCACATCGGCCCCGTGCACCTGGCGGATCCAAACCAGGCGGCGCGCATCCACTCCCACCAGTTCGGCGAGCGCGGCCCGATTCCTGCGCACGCGGGCCTCGTCGTCACCCACATGGTCGCCGACATTTCCGAGGGCACGCCCGGTGCACCAGATGCGTGCCGGCCCGAGCCGGGTCTCGATCGGGGCCGGGGCCGGCTCGGCCCGCCCGCTCATCGGAGAAATTCGGGTACGTCGAAATCGTCGTCGCCGAGGTCGAGCGCGTCTTCGCCCGCGAGCGAGTCCTCG
>DATJAA010000130.1:0-6602 GCA_035516815.1 Acidimicrobiia bacterium
AGCCCTCGCTCCATTCCTGGAACGTGCCCCCGGCACGCCAGACGCGCTCGATGACCCGACCGATGCGGCGGTCGCCGCGCGAGGCGATCCCCTCCGCGAAGGTCGCCCGTGGGTCGTGCCACTTCACCTGCGCGCGAGTACCGCGCAGCGCGTCGCGAAGCAGCGTGATCTTGCGTTGCAGCTCGTCGACGCCGTTCTGGCCGAACCACTGGAACGGGGTGTGCGGCTTCGGAACGAACCCACCGACCGAAACCGTGCAGCTCGCCTGCTTCGTGTACCTGCGACCGATGTCGGTCACGTTCTTCGCGAGCTGCGCGATCCCGAGCGTGTCCTCGTCCATCTCCGTCGGCAGGCCGGTCAGGAAGTAGAGCTTCACGCGTCGCCAACCCTGCGAATAGGCGCCGTCGACCGCCGCGTAGAGGTCGTCTTCGAGAATGAGCTTGTTGATCACCTGCCGCAGCCGCCAGGTGCCGGCCTCTGGCGCGAACGTGAGCCCGCTGCGGCGCACCTTCTGGATCTGGCTCGCGATGCCGACGGTGAAGGCGTCGACGCGGAGGCTCGGGAGGGACACACCGACGCCGCCGGTTCCCTCCTGGTCGGTCACGAGGTCGGCGACCACCGACTCGATGCCGGAGAAGTCGGCGCTCGAGAGCGAGGTGAGTGCGACCTCGTCGTATCCGGTGCGGCGCAGGCCTTCGCGGACCATGGTGCGCACCTGCTCTTCCGGTCGCTCGCGCACCGGCCGGGTGATCATCCCCGCCTGGCAGAACCGGCAGCCGCGGGTGCATCCCCGGAAGATCTCGACGTTCAGGCGGTCGTGAACCACCTCGACGAGCGGAACGAGCTGACGCTTGGGGTACGGCCACTCGGCGAGGTCGGCGACCGTGCGCTTGTCGACGACGGCGGGAACGTCCGCGTACCGCGGTGTGACCGAACGGACGACGGGACCGTCGTACTCGACGTCGTACAGCGACGGCACGTACACGCCCGGGATGGTCGCGAGGTCGCGCAGCACGGCCTCGCGGCTCGCGCGGCCGCCGCGCTTCCACGCGCCCACGATCTCGGCGAGGTCGGCGATGACTTCCTCGCCGTCGCCGATCACGAATGCGTCGACGTACTCCGCGAGCGGTTCCGGGTTGTAGGTGCAGTGGCCGCCGGCGATGACGATCGGGTGAGCCGGAGCGCGATCCTCGTTGCGAACCGGTACGCCGGCGAGGTCGACCATGTTCAAGACGTTCGTGTAGACGAGCTCCGCCGACAGGTTGAACGCGAGGACGTCGAAATCGACGGCCGCGCGGTGGGTGTCGACGCTGAAGAGGGGAACTCCGGCCGCGCGCATCGCGGACTCCATGTCCGTCCACGGCGCGTACGCGCGCTCCGCGACCGAGTCGTCGCGCTCGTTCAAGAGCTCGTAGAGGATCTGAAGCCCCTGGTTGGGGAGCCCGATCTCGTAGGTATCGGGATAGATCAGGAGAAAGGCCGCCCGGCTGCTCCCATGGCGAGGCGCCAGGTTGCCCGGCTCCGTCCCCATCTCCATTCCGATGTAGCGAGCGGGCTTCTCAACCCGGGCCAGCAGCGGTTCTATCCGCGGCCACAGGTTTGACATCTCCGGACAGTGTAGCCCGGGCACGCCGCGAGCCGGTGTCACCGCGGTCCGCGTTCAACTTCTCGGGTCCGGCCACGCAGCCCCTCGACTGCCCGGCAACCCGGAAGATCAGCTGAAGCGCCGCATGTGGATGTTCAGCACGAGCCCGATCGCGATGAACGAGGCGATCACCGCCGAGCCGCCGTACGACATGAATGGCAGGGGTATTCCCGTGATCGGCATGATCCCCATCGTCATCCCGACGTTCTCGAATACCTGGATCACGAACATGGCGAGCACACCGATCGCGACCAGCGTGCCGAAGAAGTCGGACGAGAGCAGGGCGATACGCCAGAGCCTCCAGGCCAGCAACCCGTAGAGGAGCAGCAGGGTCGCACCGCCGATGAATCCGAGGTCCTCACCGACCGCGGTGAAGATGAAGTCGGTGTGTTGCTCGGGGACGAAGCCGTTCTTGGTCTGGACCCCGTCCCCGAAGCCCGCCCCTTCGAGGCCGCCCGACGCGATCGCGGCCTTGGACGCGCCAAGATTGAACTGCGTCGCGGTCTGGTCGTTCGCCGGGATGTTGGCGGTCGACTGGTCGGCGAATCCGGTGAGTCGCTGCAACTGGTACGTGTGCACCTTGCCGGTGACGACGGCCGCGCCGACGAGCGATGCGGCGAGCAGCAACAACACGACGATGTGCACCGGCTTCAGCCCGGCGATGATCAGAACCGCCGCCGCGCACACCATGATCACGAGCATGGTGCCGAGGTCGTGCTGGGCGTAGACGATCGCCATCACGAGGCCCGCGAGCCCGACCGCGACGCCGACGCGCCACGCGTCCATCTCGCCGCGGTGCTGGTGGCAGTAGCCCGCGATCGCGACGACGAGCACGACTTTGGCGATCTCGGACGGCTGGAACTGGAACGGCCCGACCTGGAACCACGCCTGCGCGCCGCCGTGGTCGCGGCCCAACACGACGACGCCCGCGAGCAAAGGCAAGACGGCCAGATAGATCAACGGCCACGCGTCGCGTATGCGGCGATAGTCGATCGCCATGACGAGCACCATCGCGACGAGGCCGACCACAACCGCGATTCCCTGACGCTCGACGTAGTAGAGGCGCGAAAGGCCGCCGATCGCCGTCTCGTGGCGCGACGCGTCGAAGATCATCAGCAGCCCGAGCGCGCTGATCGCGATCGGGAGCGAGAGCAGTGCGAGGTCGAGGTGCGCGAGGACGCTCGTTCCCGACGCGGTGCGCCTACGGCCGACCGGCGTCGCGATGGTGGCCATCAGTCCTTCCCCGGCGACGACTGCCCGATGGGGGTGACCGGCTGGTTCGTCATCGCTTCGATGACCTGGCGCACGATCGGCGCGGCAGTCTCCGCCCCATGCCCGCCCTGCTCGACCACGGCCACGACCGCGTACTGTGGATCGGCGGCCGGGAAGTACGAGGCGAACAGCGAGGTCGGACCCTTCCCCTGCACCTGTGCGGTCCCCGTCTTGCCCGCCACGCCGCCAAAGACCGACAGGCCCTGGAACGCCTGGTACGCGGTGCCCGCGGGGTCGGACACCGCACCGAGGAAGCCCGCCGCGATCTGCGAACGCACGAACGGGTCGATCTGGATCGAGCCACGCGCCTTCGGCGTGTAGGTCTGCACGACCTTCTTCGTCATCGGGTCGATCACCGCCTTGCCGACGTGCGGTGTCCAGAGCGTCCCGCCGTTCGCGAAGCATGCGTACGCGTTGGCGAGCTGCAACGGGGTGACGAAGTCGTCGCCTTGACCGACCGCGGCGTTGACGTTGTCGCCCGGCTGCCAGATCGAGTTCGCTTCCTTTTCCGCCTGCGTCTTGTTGATCGCGTAGGCGAAGGTCTTCTTCCAGGCCGGGTCGGGTATGCGCCCGGTCGCCTCGTTCAGCTCGATGCCGGTCGTCTGCCCGAAGCCGAGCTGCGACGCGACGTGCTGGATGCCCAACCCCCGCTGCGGATCAGTCTGCCAGATCTTCCAGAAGTCGTTGCCCGCGTCGTAGAAGTAGACGTCGCTCGACACGGTGAGTGCCTTCTGGAGGTCGACGTACCCGTTGACTGCGTGGTTGTCGTTCGAGAAGGTCCGGTCGCCGATCTTCACCGAACCGCCGTCGTAGAGGTACTGCGACGCGCCGAGGACGCCGTACTGGTTCAACGCGATCGACGGCACGAGCTTGAACGTCGACCCCGGCGCGTACTGACCCTCTGTTGCTCGGTTCAGCAAGGGATTCTGCGCGCCGGGATTGCTCAACCAGGCGAAGTGATCGGAGGAGATCCCTCCGATCCACCAGTCCAAGGGATACGTCGGATTGCTCGCCATCGCGACCACCGAACCGTCGTGGACGTTCAGCACGACGACGGCCCCGCCTGTCGGCTGCAGCGTCTTGAACGAGGTGTCGACGCTGGGGTCGCGATCGTGGCGCGCGGCCGCGATGCCGTTCGCGAGCGCTTGTTCCGCGGCTTCCTGCCAGTGGATGTCGATCGTGAGCTTGACGTTGTCGCCGACCGTTCCCGGATCGACGCTGATCGGCGGCCCGACCTGTTTCCCGGTCGGGTCGATCTGCACGGTCTCCCGGCGCGGTTTGCCGCGCAGCACCGATTCGTACGCGGCCTCGACGCCGTCTCGGCCGATCAAGTCTCCGGGCTCGTAGCCGCGTTTCTCCAACTGCTTCAACTGCTTGGCGCCCGTCGAGTCGACCTCACCGAGATAGCCGAGCAACTGCGAGGCGTAGCCGTCGAACGGATACTTGCGAACGGTCAGCTCGACGATGTTGACGCCGGGATAGTCCTCGCTGTGCTCCTTGATCGCGAGCTGCTTGGGGAGTGCGACGTCGAGGGCGACGACCGCGGGCGCGACGGGCGACTGGCGCACGCTGTCGTAGTTGGCCCGCAACGACTTCTCGGGGACGCCGAGGACCTCGGCGAGCGATCCCAGCACGCGATCGAGCGTGGTCGCGGAGAGGTCGCGGTCGACGGTCACCGCCCATGAGGCGACGTCTTGGGCCAGGACGTTGCCGTTGCGGTCGAGGATCTCGCCGCGGGGGGATTCGGTTTGGATCACCCGGGTTCCGAGCGTGCTCACGACTCTGCCGAGGCTCTGCTCGGGACCCATCTGCAGGAACCACAGGCGCGCGAAGAGCGACGCGAACAAGGCGACGATGACGACGCCAACGATGCTCACCCGGACGCGGCTGTTGTCGCTCATGCAGTCAGTTGGCTCGTCAAGACCCGCTCAACGCTAGTGGGAACGGCTGTGAGGTTCCGGGTCGCGTCGGTCAGCGCACGGACCAGGCGTCGCGGACGCGATCCGGCGTGCCGAGGACGCGCTTGACCAGGAAGAACACGAAGGGCGCGAGCAATGCGTCATAGAGCGCTGCGTAGGAGATCGTCTCGATGCCATGCAGACCCTTGACCGCGTCGACGCCGGCGAGGACGCCGATGCCGATGAACAGCAATCCGCCCGCGAGGCCGCCGAGGAGCCCGAGGAACGACGGCAGCCAGCGCGGCGTGCGGAACAGGCCCGACTCGACGACGCCGATCGCGTAGCCGACGATCGCGTACGTCAGCGCGCTGAGCCCGAGGGGCGTCTCGAGAAAGAGGTCGAACCCGAAGCCGGCGAGGAACCCCGTGATCGCGCCGGCTTCCGGTCCGTCGTAATAGCCGACCGCAAGCGCGACGAGGAGCCCGAGATCGGGGACGACACCGAACAGTCGCAAGTGCGGGAACACCGCGACCTGCACGATCACGACGATGACGACGAGCGCGGCCAGGCGCATCGCGCGCGTCATCCGCCCAACCCGCGCGTCGTCGGCGTTCCCAAGCCACCGGTCGTCGTGGTGGTACCGAATCCGGAGGGAATCGTCGTGGTCCCGAACCCGGCGGGAATCGTCGTGGTCGTGGTCGTCGTCGTTGTCGTCGTCGGCAGCACGGATCCGGGTGTGCCCGCCGACCACAACAGCACCGTCACGTACTGCAGGGCACCCAGGTGAACGAACGGCGTGATCGTCGCGTCGACGCCGGTGTTGCCGGGTTGGACATCCACGGAGGAGATCGTGCCGACCGGAAGACCGGACGGAAACAGCGTCGACTGCGGCGACGTCACGATGTGATCGCCGCGCCGGACAGCCGTGCCCGCGTCGAACTGCACCGCGAGATCGTGCGAACCGACCTGGCCCGACGCGATGCCTGTCGTGGCGGGCGACAATCCGTGTCCGGGCGTCTGCACCCCGACCGAGAACTGCGGGTCGGTCAGCACTTGGATCTTGGCGCCGCCTTTCCACACGTCGATCACCTTGCCGACGATGCCTTCCGGCGCGATCACCGGCATGTCGATCGCGATACCGGACTCCGAACCCTTGTCGATCGTCAGCGTCGGATCGAAGTTGCCCGGGTCGCGCCCGACGATGAGGCCGGTGACGTTCTTCACGAGCAGGGCGTTGTGCAGCCCGAGCGCAGCCTTGAGGTCGTTGTTCTCCCTGATCGCCTCGTCCGCCGACGTCTGCTTGCCCCGGAGCGCGGCGTTCTCCTGCTCGAGTCGCCGGTTCTCCCGTTTCAACTTCCCGGCGTCGAACACGCCGGACCACCAGTCGCCGACCGGCCGAGCCACGTCGTCGACGGCTCCCGCGATCGGCCCCACGACCCGGTGCGCCAGGCCGCCGAGCGTCCCGATCGGCCCGGAGCGGCCGTTGCGGCTATCCAGCGTGATGAGGGTCAGGCACGTGAGCACGATGACGAGCAGGACGTACCGTCGTCGGCTCGCGCGTCGAGCACCGGCCATGTCTTCTTGCCGCCCCGGTTACTGCTGGGCGGAGGAGATCAACACGTGCTTGAGGACGTCGAAGTTCTCCAGACACTGCCCGGAGCCGTGCACGACCGAGAGCAGCGGATTGTCGGCGATCACGATCGGCATGCCGGTCTCCGAGGTCAACCGCTCGCGCAAGCCGTGCAGCAGCGCGCCGCCGCCGGTTACGACGATGCCGTTCGACATGA
>DATJAA010000131.1:0-17481 GCA_035516815.1 Acidimicrobiia bacterium
CCGGTCCGGGGCCGTTGACGTTCCGCGCGAGCACCGTGCACGTGTAGGCCTTACCGTTCGCCAGCGGGGTCACAGCGATCGGCGACGCGAAGCCGGTGAGCGAGCGGGATGCTACGCCGGAGGTGCACGTGGCCGTGTAACTCGTGATCGGAGAGCCGCCGTTCGCGGGCGCTACGAACGATACGGTCACACGCGCGTTGCCGGCCACGACGGTCGGCTTGGCCGGCGCGTCGGGGACGGTACCCGACGAAACGACGATCGGGAGCGAATCGACCGAGGGATCGCTGTCGCCGTTGATGTTCGTCGCCGCCACGGTGCACGTGTACGTCTTGCCGACGGTCACGCCGGTGACGTCGATCGTGGTCGCCGCCCCGGCCGCGAAGCCGGGGAGGCCACCGTCGTTCGACGAGCAGACGACCTTGTAACCACTGATCGGGAAGCCGCCGTCGAAGGGGGCCGTGAAGCTCACGTCGATTCCGCCGTCGCCGGTCGCGAGCGTCGGCTGCGCGGGCGGGTCGGGCGCGGCACCGGGAACGGCCGGCAGCGACGACGGCGATGCACCGCCGGCACCGTTGACGTTCGACGCGAGTACGACGCACGTGTACGTGTTGCCGTTCGAGAGGCCCGTGACCACGATCGGCGATGCCGCGCCACCGGTGGTCCCGGGCACGCCGCCATCGGACGACGTGCAGATTGCGGTGTACCCGGTGATCGGTGAACCGCCGTCGAACGGCGGCGTGAAGGTCACGGTGATGCTCGTGTTCCCGCTCGCGACCGTGGGCGTCGCGGGCGGGGCGGGCACCGAACCGGGAACGACCGGGAGTGACTCCGGCGACGCGGGGCCCGGTCCGTTGACGTTCGTCGCCAACACCGTGCACGTGTACGTGTTACCGCTGGTCAAGCCGACGACGACGATGGGCGACGAAGAACCACCCGATGCTCCCGACGCCCCGCCGTCGGAGGACGTACAGCTCGCGGTATAGCTCGAGATCGGCGAACCGCCGTCAAACGGGGCGACGAAGCTGACCGACACGCTCGCGTTCCCGGCCACGACGGTCGGAGTCGCGGGTGCGTCGGGCACCGTGTTGGGGACGGCCGAAAGCGACGCGACGGATGGCGCGCTCGCACCGTTCACGTTGGACGCGGTTGCCGTGCACGTATACGTGTTGCCGTTCGACAGGCTGCCGACGGTGATCGGTGACGACGAGCCCGGCGCGGATCCGGGTGCTCCACCGTCGGAGGACGTGCAGGTCGCGGTGTAGCCCGTGATCGGCGAGCCACCGTCGAACGGGACGGAGAACGACACGACGATGGCAGCGTTCAGGGCGAGGACTGTGGGTTGGGGCGGCGCGTCCGGGACCGTGGCCGGAACCGCGGGCGCCGACGCGACCGAGTCGGGGCTCGTGCCATCGCCGTTCGTTGCCGACACGGTGCACGTGTACGTCTTGCCGTTGGTCAGGCCGCCGACGGTGATCGCCAACGAAGTACCCCCCGCGGTTCCGGGAACGCCGCCGTCCGAGGACACGCAATTGGCCGTGTAGCCCGTGATCGGCGAGCCACCGTCGGCCGGGGCCGTGAACAGGACGAGCATCTGTCCGTTCAGCGGGACGATGCTCGGCTGGGCGGGTTGGCTCGGGGCGGCCGCCCACGCCGGACCGGCGCTGACGACGACCATCGCGGCCGCGGTCGCCACGCACGCGACCAGGGCGGACGCGCGAGAACGGAGTCTCCTGCCGGACCGTCCGCTCCGCTCAGGCGACCGCATCAAACTCCCCCACAGGACCACCCCACCGCAGGCCGAATTCTAGCGACCACTTTCTGGAATCCTCAATGGCCTGGTCAGGGCCCCGGCCTGTCCCGCAGGCCACGAGCTAGCGTCCCCGCCCCATGGGCAACGCCAGCAACGGCTTCGGAGGGCGCACGGCCATCGCCGGGATCGGCGAGACGGACTACGTGCGCGGTGCACCCTTCCTGCCGGTCGAGCTGATGCTCCAGGCCGCCGACACGGCGATCTCCGATGCCGGGCTCACCGCGGCCGACATCGACGGCATCGTGCCCCCGCCCGGCTACACCACCAGCGAGGAGCTCGCCGCCAACCTCGGTATCGACACGCTGCGCCTGGCGACGACCGTCCACATGGGTGGCGCGAGCCCGGTCGCGTCGTTGCAGCACGCCGCGCTCGCGGTCGCGGCCGGGATCGCCCGCAACGTGCTCGTCGTCGTCGGCTGGAACGGATACTCGGCGTTCCGGCCGCGCCCGGGCGTACCGCGGCCGAGGCGAGGTCTCGACGGGAGCGCGGTCGGCGACGTCGTGCTCGACTACTACCTGCCGTACGGCGCGCGCTCGGCCGCTCAGTTCTATTCGTGGATCGCGATGCGGCACAAGCTCCTCTACGGGACGCGCGACACCGATACCGGCGAGATCGCGGTGACGTTCCGGGCCCACGCGCAGCGCAACGAGCGCGCGTTGATGCGCGGAACACCCCTCACGATGGAGGAGTACCTCGCCGCCCGCTGGGTGTCGGAGCCGTTCCGCTTGTTCGACTGCTGTCTGGAGACCGATTGTGCGGCGGCTGTCGTCGTCACCTCGATCGAGAGCGCGCGCGACCGTCCGCACGCACCGGTCGCGATCCTGGCCGGCGCGGAAGGTCACCCGTATCCGGCCGACGACATCGCCAACCGACCCGACATGTTCCGGATCGGACTCACCGACGCCGCGCCGCGCGCGCTGGATGCAGCCGGTGTGCGCGCCGGCGAGCTCGACTTTATGGAGATCTACGACTGCTTCACCTATGTTGTCCTGCTCCAACTCGAGGCGCTCGGCTTGTGCGGTCGCGGCGAAGCCGGCGAATTCGTGCGCGACGGCGTGCTCCGGCTCGACGGCGGGACCATCCCGACGAACACCCACGGCGGGCTCTTGTCACAGGGGCACATGTGGGGGATGAACCACGTCGTCGAGGCAGTGCGGCAAGTGCGCGGCGACGCGGGCGCGGCTCAGGTCGCGGGCGCCGAGATCGGATGCGTCACGGGGTGGGGCGACTTCGGCGACGGCAGCATCGTCGTGCTGGGACGCGACCGGTGAGCGATCGTCTCCTCCCCGCGGCCGACGGGCTGAACGGCGAGTTCTACGGTTTCCTCGCCCGCGGTGAGCTGCGGCTACAACGCTGCACCGCGTGCGCGGCGTGGCGCCATCCGCCGCGCTTCCGTTGCGCCACGTGCGGCTCGGCCGGCGTCGCCTGGGAACGTGCGAGCGGGCGCGGGCGGGTGTATTCGTGGACCGTCACCCACCGCGCCGTCGACCCGGCCTTCACGCCGCCCTACGCGATCCTCGTCGTCGAGCTCGACGAGGGGCCGCGGCTCGTCGGCAACCTTCGAGGTGTCGAACCATCCGAATTGGTGCTCGATCTCCCGGTTGTCGTCGAGATCGAAGCCGTATCGGACACCGTCGGCCTGCTTTGGTTCAGCCCGGCCTGACGGTCGCCGATCAGACCGAGCTGCGGAAGGATCCGCGGTCGAACCGCTCCCCGGACGGGAGCAGAGCTCAAGGACGAGGTGGCCATGGACGGCCGTCGCGCACGTATCGTGCTCGGCGTCGGCACCGACGCCGGACCGGCAGAGGTCAAGCGCGCTTTTCGCGCCCGTGCGCTCCTCGCCCACCCCGATCGCGGCGGCAGCCGCGATGCCTTCGACGAGCTCGTCGCCGCGGTGGGAACGTTGGTCGCGGAAGGTTCGGCGGGCAGTGTCGCACCTCGTGCGGCCCGGTCGTTCCCGGCTCCGCTCGCCGCGGCGCGACCTCGCTTCGACGCCTACGACTCGCCCCGCCGCCCGCAGCCGAGGCGCACGTTCGCCGACGCGCTCGAGGCGGCACTGGCCGCAGCCGGCTGAGTAGCGTCGCCGCGCGTGGAACTCTGGGAGATGCGCGCCCGTGAAGCGGTGCGCGACACGATCGCGTCGTACACGTACGCCGCCGACAACGGCCACTTCGACGACGTCGCCGCGTTGTTCGCCGACGACGCCGTGTTGGAAGTGCAGGGCATCGGGGGCGCGCGAGCAGAAGGCCGCGCCGCGATCCGTGACTTCTTCCACGGCGTGGGCGGGGACGTGTCGGCCACGGCGCCACCGGGCCGGATGCAGCATCACGTCGCGAGCGTGCGGGTCGACGTCGTCTCACCGACGGATGCGACCGCGACGAGCTACTTCACGGTCATGACCGGCGCGGGAGTCGATCACTGGGGTCGCTACAGAGACCGGTTCACGCCCAGCGGCGACCATTGGTTGTTCGTGCACCGTCTCGTGCGCACCGACGGGCGGGCTCCGGGCGGCTGGGCCGACTCGCGTTAGCCCGCGCGGCGGGCGCGACTCTACAGCGAGCTCACCGGGCGTCTACTGGTACGCCTCGATCGGCGGGCAGCTGCAGAAGACGTTGCGGTCGCCGTAGACACCGTCGATGCGACCGACCGGTGGCCAGTACTTGTCGCGGCGCAGTGAGGCGACGGGGAACGCGGCGAGCTCGCGGCTGTACGGGCGCGACCAACCTTCGGCGAGAACGTCCTCGGCGGTGTGGGGCGCGTGGGCGAGGGGGTTGTCGCCGGCCGGCCAATCGCCCGCGGCAACGCGTTGGATCTCGGAACGGATCGCGGTCATGGCATCGACGAAGCGGTCGAGCTCGGCGAGATCCTCGGACTCGGTCGGTTCGATCATCAACGTTCCCGCGACCGGGAACGACATCGTCGGCGCATGGAAGCCGTAGTCGATGAGTCGCTTGGCGACGTCGTCGACTGTGACGCCCGTGTCGCGCGTGATCGGTCGGATGTCAATGATGCATTCGTGCGCGACGAGCCCGTTCGAACCCGTGTACAGCACCGGAAAGTGCGGCGCCAGCCGATACGCGAGATAGTTCGCGTTGAGGATGGCGACCTGGGTGGCGCGGGTGAGGCCTTCGGCTCCCATCATCTGGATGTACATCCATGGGATCGGAAGGATGCCGGCGGAGCCCCACGGCGCCGCGCTGATCGCGCCGATGCCGGTCGGCGGGCCGGCCTCGGCGCGCAGGGGATTGTTCGGCAGGAACGGCGCGAGATGGGCGCGTACGCCGATCGGGCCGACGCCCGGACCCCCACCGCCGTGCGGGATGCAGAAGGTCTTGTGCAGGTTCAGGTGCGAGACGTCCGCGCCGAACTCGCCGGGACGCGCCACTCCCACGAGCGCGTTCAGGTTCGCGCCGTCGAGATACACCTGGCCGCCCTGTTCATGGACGATCGCGCAGATCTCTCGGATCTGCTCTTCGTAGACGCCGTGTGTCGACGGATAGGTGACCATCAGAGTGGACAGCGCGTCGGCGTGCCCGACCGCTTTCGCCTTCAGGTCGTCGAGGTCGACGTTGCCCTCGTCGTCGCACGCGACGACAACCACGCGCAAGCCGGCCATCGCGGCGGACGCCGCGTTGGTGCCGTGCGCGGATGCTGGAATGAGGCACACGTCCCGCTGTGACTCACCGAGCGACGCGTGGTATTTCCGGATCGCGAGCAATCCCGCGTACTCACCCTGCGAGCCCGCGTTCGGCTGCAACGACACCGCGTCGTAGCCGGTCGCCTCGGCGAGCCAACGCTCGAGCTCGGCGAAGAGCTGGACGTAGCCACGCGCCTGCTCGATCGGCGCGTATGGATGGATGCGTCCGAACTCCGGCCACGTGATCGGTTCCATCTCCGCGGTGGCGTTCAGCTTCATCGTGCAGGACCCGAGCGGGATCATCGTGCGATCGAGCGCGAGATCGCGATCGGCGAGGCGGCGCAGGTAACGGAGCATCTGGTGCTCCGAGCGGTGCGAGGTGAACACCGGATGCGTGAGGAAGCCGGAGGTGCGGACCAGGCCGGCCGGGATCGCGTCGGCCGCCTCGCCGACGTCGACATGGACGTCGACCCCGAACGCGGCGAGCACGACATCGACGATCGCAGGCGTGCTGGTCTCGTCGAGCGAGATACCGACCGAGTCGGCGTCGACGAAACGGAGGTTCACCCGCTGCGCAGCGGCGGCCGCGACCACTTCGGCGGCGCGACCGGGCACACGAACCGACAGCGTGTCGAAGAAGGTCTCGTGCATGATTTCGAGACCGCCGCGCCGCAGCGCGGCCGCGAGCTGCGCGGTGAGGGTGTGCACCCGCCGGGCGATGGCGCGCAAGCCGTCGGCGCCGTGGTACGCGGCGTAGAGGCCGGCTATCACTGCGAGCAGGACCTGCGCCGTACAGATGTTGCTCGTCGCCTTCTCACGGCGGATGTGCTGCTCGCGCGTCTGCAATGCGAGGCGGAAGGCGGTGCGGCCCGCCGCGTCGATCGACACACCGACGAGCCGGCCGGGCAACGTGCGCTGATGCGCGGCGCGTACCGCGATGTACGCCGCGTGCGGACCACCGAAGCCGAGTGGAACGCCGAAACGCTGGGTCGTACCGATCACGACGTCGGCACCCGCCTCCCCCGGCGGCGTCACGAGCGTGAGCGCGAGCAGGTCGGCCGCGACGCATACGAGCGCGCCACGCTCGTGGGCGCGCTCGATCACGGGCGCGAGGTCGCGCAGCCGGCCGGTGGTGCCCGGGTACTGCACGAGCACGCCGAAGCACCCGTCGGGCAACTCGCCGCGCTCGGGGTCCGCGACGACGACCGCGATGCCGAGCGGCTCGGCGCGCGTTCGCACGACGTCGATCGTCTGCGGATGCACGTCCCGATCGACGACGAAGACCGGGCCATCCTTGGCGTTGACGCGGAGAAGTAGCGCCATCGCCTCGGCCGCCGCGGTGCCCTCGTCGAGCAGCGACGCGTTCGCGATATCCATGCCGGTGAGGTCGGTCACCATCGTCTGGAAGTTCAACAGCGCTTCCAGGCGGCCTTGACTGATCTCGGGCTGATACGGCGTGTAGGCCGTGTACCACGCCGGATTCTCGAGGACGTTGCGCAGGATCACGGGCGGCGTGATCGTGTCGTGGTAACCGAGACCGATGAGCGACGTGTACACCTCGTTGTGCCCGGCGAGCTCGCGGAGCCGGTCGAGCGCAGCCGTTTCCGAGAGCGGCGCGGGGAGCCGCGGCGGCTCGGGCTCCCGGATGACCTTCGGGACCGCGGCGTCGACCAGCTCGGCCAGCGAGCCGTAGCCCAGCGTCGCGAGCATCGCGGCCTGGTCGTCGGCGCGCGGACCGATGTGGCGGTCGACGAAGACGGCTTCCCGGGGATTCTCGCTGGCCAGCTCGTCGGGCATGGCAGGCACCTCTCGTTCCGCGTGCTTCGTGCGAGCCGCGAACGGCTCGACTCCCCCTCTGTCGCGGAACTCCAGAGTTGCCTCGCTCCGACGGTTCGGGTGCCTGAGAGATTCCGGGGAGTGGTTGCTCCTTCGGCGTCCGGCTCGCCGCTCCAGCAGCGTCCGGACTCTCCCGTCAGAGGTCGCTGGCGGTGTTCGCTCGACGATAGCCGCTCGCTGTGCGCGAAGCTGCAGGGCGATGAGCCCGAAAGCGAGCGACAAACCGGCGGCCGAACCGGCCAAGAAAGCTGCCAAGAAAGCGGCGACCAAGTCGACGGCCGACGCGCCGGCCAAGGCGGCCAAGAAGGCCGCCGCGGCAAAGAAGCCCGCCGCGGCACCGGCCAAGAAGGCGACCAAAAAGGCCGCGGCCGAACCCGCCAAGAAGGCGCCGGCCACATCGACCGGCGAGTCGGCAACGAAGCCGACCAAGCCCGCCCTGGAACCGGCCAAGAAGCCCGCCTCCCCGCCCGCGATGAAGACATCGGCGAAATCACCTGCGACCGCGGCCGGCCGCTCGCCCGCGGCGGCGACCCGCGCCGACGAACACGATGCTCACGATCACGCGCACGGCGAGCACGAGCACGAGCACGAGGAGTTGAGCGAGGAGGAGCAGGCCCGCGCCGAGGCCGACCTCGCGCAGATGGCGCAGGCGCTGGCCGCACTCGATGACGAGACGCTCCGTAGCGCGCTCGCGGGCATGAGCGAGAAGTCGCGCCAGGAGGTCGCCACCCACCTGCAGCTCCCCAGAGCGACGATGCATCTCGGCGACGCGCTCGTTCCGCTCGTTCGCCGCAAGCTCCAAACGGCACACCCGGACCATCAGCTGCAAGTGCTCTTCGCGCTCGCGCAGCACGCCAACGACCAAACCGTCGAAGCGCTGGGGTCACGCTCGGAGGACCCGAGCAAAGAAGACCTGCTCGAGGTCCTTCCGGCCGTCATCGACCGGCACGGCGTCACGCTCGTCACCTTGATGCTCGCGGGCTATACCGCGAGCGACGCCGTCTGCCGGCCCGTCATGAGCGAGATCCTCGAGACCGACGATCGTTTCGTCATCGGCCCGCCCGTCGCCGTGGAGGCAAAACCGGAGCTCGGTGCGCTCCCCGCACCAAGGCTCGAACCCGCCGAGCTCGACGCCAAGCGCGAGCAGCGGCGAGTGGCGAAGGAGGCCAAGCGCGCCGCGCAACTGCACGCGCGCGAGGCACAAGCGAGTGCACAGGCAAAGCGCCGCCAGGCCGTACACGACGCGAAGCGCAAGGCGCGCTAGGAGGGCTCTGATGCTCGACACGCTCATCCGCGGTGGAACCGTGGTCGACGGTACCGGTGCACCCGCGCGCCAGGCCGACGTCGGTATCCGCGATGGCCGCGTCGTGGAGGTCGGCACGATTCGCGACGACGCGAAGGAGACAGTCGACGCCGGCGGACTGGTTGTCGCGCCCGGATTCGTCGATCCGCACACCCATTACGACGCCCAGCTCTTCTGGGACCCGGCAGCAACCCCTTCGAACCTCCACGGCGTCACGAGCATGATCGCCGGCAACTGCGGCTTCACCCTCGCACCGATCGCACCCGAGGACGCCGACTACCTGCGCAAGATGATGGCGAAGGTCGAGGGAATGCCGCTGCCCGCGCTCGAGTCGGGTGTCCCGTGGTCGTGGCGGTCGTTCGGCGAGTACCTCGACGCGGTCGACGGCCGGGTCGGCCTCAATGTCGGGTTCCTCGTCGGGCACTGCGCACTCCGGCGCAACGTGATGGGAAAGGACGCGATCGGCAACGTCGCGAGCGCCGAGCAGCTCACGAAAATGGTCCGCCTGCTCGAAGAGTCGATCGCGGCGGGCGGACTGGGCTTTTCGACGACGCTCTCGTTCACGCACTCCGACGGAGACGGCGAGCCGGTCGGGTCGCGCTGGGCGTCGGGCGACGAGGTGCTCGAGCTGTGCCGCGCGGTATCGAACCACGAAGGCACGACACTCGAGTACGTGACGAGCGGGTGCCTGCGCGGCTTCACCGACGAAGAAGTCGACCAGATGGCGGCGATGACGCTCGCGGGCCGGCGGCCGCTGAACTGGAACGTGCTGACCATCGATTCGCGCGAGCCGCAGCGATACCACGACCAGGTTGGGGCGTGTGAACACGCGCGCGACCAGGGCGGTACGGCGATCGCACTCACGATGCCGACACTCGTCGAGATGAACATGTCCTTCCGCAACTACTGCGCGCTCTTCATGTTGCCCGGCTGGTCCGAAGTCATGAGCCTTCCGGTACCCGAACGGATCGCCAAGCTGCGCGATCCGTCGGTGCGCCAGTGGATGAACGAGCGCGCGCGTTCTCCCGAAGCCGGAGTGTTCGCGCGGCTTGCATCGTGGGGCCGCTACCAGATCGGCGACACGTACTCGACGGCGAACGAGGGCCTCAAGGGCAAAGTCGTGGCCGAGCTGGCCGAGCGCCAGAACCGCGGGACGTTCGACACGCTGCTCGACCTCGTGATCAACGACGAGCTGCGGACGATTCTCTGGCCATTGCCTTCCGACAGCGATCTGAAGTCGTGGCAGATGCGTGCGGAAGCCTGGGATCACCCGCTGGTGCTGATCGGCGGTAGCGACGCCGGCGCACATCTCGACCGCATGTGCGGCGCGCCGTACACGACCTCGTTCCTCGCGGACACGCTGCGCGGCCGCCAGCTGATCTCGCTCGAACGTTGCGTGCAGCTCATGACGCAGGCGCCCGCCCGGCTGTTCGGCCTACGCGACCGCGGCGAGCTGCGCGAGGGCTTTCACGCCGACGTCGTCGTCTTCGACCCCGACACTGTCGCGACCGACGAGGTGAAGCTCGTGAGCGACCTACCCGGTGGCAGTGCCCGCCTCTTCGCCGACGCGATCGGCGTGCAGAAGGTGATGGTGAACGGCACGACCATCGTGTCCGACGGTGTGCAGTCGGGCGCGCTGCCCGGCAAGGTGCTGCGCTCCGGTCGCGACACGTACACCGTGCAGATTCCGGCAGATCTGTAGCGGGCCCGCCCGCGGAGCCGGCCGCCGGCTCAGGCGAAGCTCGGGATGACGTGCTTGCCCATCAGGTCGATCGTCTGCATCACCTGCTCGTGCCCGATCCGGTACGGGTTCACGAGACAGAGCAGCAGGTCGACGCCCGCGGCCTCGTAACGCTTGCACGCGTCGAGGCATTGGTCGGGCGTCCCGAGTACGCACGCGCCGGAATCGACGAGATACTCGAGCGACAGCAGATCGAGCGAGCCGTCGTCGGAGTGCGCCTTCATGTCGGCCGCGTAGTCGTAGTTGCCGAGGCCCTGCTTGCGCTCCGCCATCCATTCCGCGACCTGCGCGATCTGGCGGGCGCCGACCTTCGGGTACCACTCGAACGATTCGCGAGCCGAGCTCCACGCCTCGTCCTGCGTCGGTGCGCACAACGCCATCGTGAACGTCGCCGCCTGGTTGTTGACGAACTTGCCGATAGGCGCCGAGCACTTCGACACCGCGCCCCGATAGATGTCGATCTTCTTCTTCACGTCCTCGGGCGAGACGCCGACCGCGAACGAGCACAGCCCGAGGCCGAGCTCGCCGACCTGCGCGTGCCCGTCGTCGCTCGTGGTCGCGCCCCAGATCGGCGGGTGCGGCTGCTGCAACGGCTTGGGCTGCACGCGCCGATCCGGCAGCGACCAGTGCTTGCCCTCGAACGAGTACCGCTCGTTCGTCCAACACCCGACGACGTGTTCGATTGCTTCCCGCCACATCTCGCGCGTGTCCTTCGGGTCGATCCCGAATCCTTCGAGCTCGATGCGCGTCGCGGAGCGGCCCGTCCCGAAGTCGACCCGGCCGTCGCTCAAGAGATCGAGCACCGCGACGGACTCTGCGGTTCGGACGGGATGGTTGTACGGCTTCGGCATCAGACGTACGCCGTAGCCGAGTCGCATCTTCGACGTCCGGCTCGCGATCGAGCCGTACAGGACCTCGGGGTTCGAGCAGTGGGAGTACTCCTCGAGGAAGTGGTGCTCGACCGTCCAGAACGCGTGGAAACCGGCCTGCTCACCTGCAATTGCCTGCGCCAGGGTGTTCTTGTAGGCGACGTGCTCGCTGTCGGCCGCCCACGGGCGAGCGACCGGGATCTCGTAGAAGAGCGCGAATTTCATGCGGGCGACGTTACGCGAGCCGCCGCGACCGCGACGAGTCGCGCCGGTACCGCGGGCCGCCTACCTGCGATCTTGCAAGAACGGGTACTCGGCGCGGACGGCGCGAACACGGCCCGGATCGACGTCGGCCGCGATGATCGCCTCCTCGGCGGCGGCCTCGGCGACGATCTCGCCGAAGGGATCGATGATCATCGAGTCGCCGCAATAGTGCAGCCGGCCGCCGTCGCCGACACGATTGACACCGACCACGTACGCCTGATTTTCGATCGCCCGGGCCCGCAGGAGCGTGATCCAATGCTCGCGGCGAGAGGCAGGCCAGTTCGCGGGAACGACGTAACAGTCGGTCTGCGCCGCCAGCGGCCAGAACTCGTCCGCGAAGCGGAGGTCGTAACACACGAAGAACGTGCAGCGCACGCCCTCGATGTCGACCGTGAGGAATTCGGAGCCCGCGCGGTAGTGCTCGTGTTCGCGGCCGTAGCTGAACGGATGGATCTTCGCGTACCGGCGCAAGGTGGCGTCGGGTGCCGCGAGCACGAGCCGGTTGAACGGATTCCCGGCGGCGTCGTCGCGCTCGGGCACCGATCCGCACAGCCACACGCCGTTCTCGAGCGCCTGCTCGGCGAGGAATCGCGCGCTCGGACCGTCGAACGGTTCGGCGATGTTGTCGGTCTTCATCGAGAACCCGGTGGCATACATCTCGGTGAGGACCACGAACCGGGCGCCGTCCCGGGCGGCCCGCGCTATCAGCGGCGCGAGTCGTTCGAAGTTCTCCGCGGGCTTCTCCCACACGACGTCGTGCTGGATACCGGCGACGATCACTTGGCCAGGCTCTTGAGCCGCGTGCACGCCTCGTCGAGAACCTCGGTGCGCTTGCAGCACGCGAAGCGAACGAGCGGCGCGCCGGCGGCGACGTCGTCGTAGAACACGACACTCGGAACGGCGACCACACCGCACCGATGCGGGAGTGACCGGCAGAACTCCAGCCCGTCGCTCTCGCCGAGGGAGCGGATGTCGACGGTCACGAAATACGTGCCCTGCGGACGCAGCACCTCGAATCCGGCGTCGTCGAGGCCGGTACACAACCGGTCGCGCTTGTCGAGCATCTCGGCCCGGAAGCTCTCGAAGTACGAGTCGGGAAGCTGGAGCCCGCGCGCGATCGCATACTGAAACGGACCGCTGGCGACATAGGTGAGGAACTGCTTCGCCGACTTGACGGCGGCGACGAGCTCGGGACGGGCACAGACCCAGCCGACCTTCCAGCCCGTGAACGAGAACGTCTTGCCGCCCGAGCCGATGGTTATGGTGCGATCACGCATGTCCGCAAGGGTGGCGATCGGTATGTGCCGGCCCTCGTACACGAGGTGCTCGTAGACCTCGTCGGTGACGACCAGGAGCTCGTGCTCGCGCGCAAGCTCGGCGATCAGCAGGAGCTCCGGCTCCGTGAACACCTTGCCCGTCGGGTTGTGCGGCGAGTTCAGCAGGATGAGCTTGGTGCGCGGGCCGATCGCGGCGCGCAGCTCGGCCGGGTCGAAGGCGTACCCGGGCGCGCGCAGCTGGACAACACGCCGGTCGGCGCCCGACATCGCGATGCACGCCGCGTAGGAGTCGTAGTACGGCTCGAACGTGACGACTTCGTCGCCGGGTCCGCAGAGCGCGAGCAGGGTCGCCGCGATCGCCTCGGTCGCGCCCGCGGTGACAAGTATCTCGGTGTCGCGGTCGAACTCGAGCCCGTAGAACCGTTGTTGATGCGTGCTCACCGCGTCGCGCAGCTCGGGAATGCCGATCCCCGGCGGATACTGGTTGTGACCGGCGCTGATTGCGTCGATCGCGGCTTGCTTGACGACGTCGGGACCGTCGGTATCGGGAAATCCCTGCCCGAGGTTGATCGCGCCGGTCGAGATCGCGAGCGCGGACATCTCGGCGAAGATCGTCGTGCCGAACGGCCGGAGACGATCGACGAGGTAGGGGTTCACGAACGAGATCTTACGAGTCGCCGTTCCTGCCGGCGGCGCCAGATGAGTACCGCGTAGCTCACGACGATGCACAGTCCGAACAGCAATTGGACCGTCCACGCGTAACCGTGCGGATACACCCGGCCGGTCAGGTAGTGATCGACGAATCCGTCCGTGTACGCGCGCTGGCCGCCGCGCCGCCGCAGCGACTGCTCCCACGTGGTCAGCGGGCAGTCGAAGGTGAGCGTGATGCTGATGAGCCCGACGGCGATCGCCGCGAGGTGCGGACCCACCAGCCACCGCCACCGCCATGCGAGGAATCCGCCGAGCGGGATGAACAAGATGTACGCGAGATGGAGGATCAGGATCGTGTCGGCGAGCAGGACGTAGATCGCGTTCACCGCGACCCAAGCGACGCGCGACACCCGAGCGGGCCGGCCCAGCAGTTGGCGCGCGACGTACTCACGTCGTTCTCGACGTCAGATCGCATGTCATGGAGAGATCTTGGCAGGCGAGACGAACGCCGACACGGCGCGCGTCAGCCGAGCGCGCCGAGCACGACGTCGGGTGAGAGCGGAGTGTGGTCGATGGTCGCGCCGACGATCGCAAGCGCGTCGGCGACGGCGTTGAAGACCGCGGGCGGCGAGCCGATCGCACCCCCCTCGCCCATGCCCTTGTGGCCACCCGGCGTCGGCGCCGGCGTCTCGACGTGGCCGTACTCGATGGTGGGGACCTCGGTGGTGGTCGGCAGCAGATAGTCCATGAACGTCGTCGTGAGCGGGTTCCCCTCGTCGTCGTACACGAAGTGCTCGTACAGGGTGCCGCCGATGCCCTGCACCACCCCGCCGGCGACTTGGCCCTCGACGATCATGGGATTGATCATCACGCCGCAATCCTCACTCACGACGTAGCGCAGCACCGTGACGACGCCGGTGGCGCGGTCGACCTCGACAGCGCAGGCGTGACAGGCGTTCGACCACGAGAACGGCGGAGCCTTGAAGGTCGCGGTCGCCTCGAGCCCGACCTCCATCCCTTCCGGCAGGCGCGCCGTCTCGAGGTGCGCGATCCGCGCGACTTCGCTCCACGCGACGGCGCGGCTCGGCGTCCCTCGCACCGCGATCTGCCCGTCGACGATATCGAGATCGTCGGGCGCGGCTTCCAACAGGTGCGCGGCGATCTCGATCGCCTTGGCGCGCACGACCGCGCACGCGCTTCGGCACGAGTTCCCCGCGATCACGGCGGTTCCACTCCCACCGGTCCCGCGCCCGAACGTCGTCACCGCGCTGTCACCTTGCACCACGGTGACGTCGTCGAAGTCGATACCGAGCTCCTCGGCGACGACCTGCGCCATCGTCGTCTCGATGCCCTGGCCGTGCGAACCGGTGCCCAGCGACACCGTGACCTGGCCGTTCGGATCGACTCGCACGACCGCGGTCTCGGTGCCCATCGGGTCCATCATCCCGGTGCTCGGTTCGACGTAGAGGCCGAGCCCGATCCCGAGCAGCCGGCCGTCCTCGGCGAACGCGCGCGCCTGCTCGGCGCGGAACTCGTCGTACGCGATGATCTCCGCCGCTTGTTCGAGCGTCTCCGACGGACTGACCATGTCGAGCGGGAGCCCGGTCGGCAGTGTGTACGGCAGCTCCGACGTCGGCACGACGTTGCGGCGCCTCCACTCGAGCGGATCCATCCCGATCTCGCGCGCGACCGCGTCGACCATCTGCTCGCGCGCGACCGTCTCGAACATCCACGGTCCGCGGTACGCGCCGCGCCCACACGTGTTCGTCCAAACCGCGCGCGTGCGCAACGAGGCCTGCGGGCACTTGTAGGGGCCGGTGAACAGCAACCCGACGAGCGCGCCGGCACCTCCGGTTGCACCGATCGGGAACGACCCCGCGTCTTCGAGATGGTCGATGTAGGTTCCGAGCAGCCGGCCGTCGGCATCGAGGGCGAACGTGCAGTGGGCAACGTCGGCGCGCGCATGGTTCGACGCGATCAGGTTCTCGCGCCGGTCTTCGATCCACTTGAGGGTCCGACCGAGCCGCCGCGCCGCGAGTGCCACCGTGAGCTCCTCACGCGGGGTGAAGAATTTCTGACCGAAGCCTCCGCCGACGTCGTGGCCCTGCACGCGAACGAGATGCGACGGCACGCCGGTCACGCGGGCAATCGCCTGTTTCGCCTCGTGCGGATTCTGTGTGCTCATCCACGCTTCCAGCACGCCGCCCGCGGGCTCGTACTCGACGACGATTCCGCGCGTCTCCATCGGTACCGGCGTGTGGCGATGCTGGCGGAACGTTCGGCGGATGGCGTTGTCGCCGTCGAGTAGTGCCGCGAGCTCCGGCGCGATCGGGAACGCCATCTCGGCACCGAGATTGGTGTCGAGCTCGGGGTGGACGACGGCGACGCCGACGTCGAGCGCGTGCTCCACGTCGATCACCGGCGGCTCACTCTCGATGTCGACCTCGACGAGCTCCGCCGCGTCCTCGGCGACGTAGCGGCTCTCCGCGACGATCAAGACGATCGGTTCGCCGACGAAACGCACGTCGCCGTCGGCGAGGGGACGCAGCGGCGCGCCGGGTGTCGTCAACAGCATGGTCGGCTGCATCGTGCCGGCGTGCGGGTTGAGATCGCTCGCGGTGAGTACCGCGACGACGCCGTCGAGATCCTTGGCCGCTTCGGTCTCGATGCCGACGATCCGCCCCCGGGCGACGTCGCTGCGCACGAAGGTGCAATGCAGCATTCCCGGCCGCATGACGTCGTCGACGTACCGGCCGTGGCCGGTCAGCAGACGCGGATCCTCCCGCCGCTTCACCGATTGCCCCACGAATCGGCCTGCCGTCGACGCGCTCACCTCGCCGCCTCGGCGGCCCGTTGCACCGCGCGCACGATGCCCTGATACCCGGTGCAACGGCAGAGGTTCCCCGACAACGCCTCCCGGATCTCCTGCTCGGCCGGCGCCGGGTTGTCGTGCAGCAGCGCGGTGACGGACACGACGAACCCCGGGGTGCAGAAGCCGCATTGGAGACCGTGTTCTTGACGGAATGCGTCCTGCACCGCCGACAGCTCACCGTCCGGACCGCCGAGCCCTTCGATCGTCGTGACCTCCGAGCCGCCGGCCTGCACTGCAAAGAGCAGGCACGACCGGACGGCTTCGCCATCGACGAGCACGGTGCACGCGCCACACACCCCGTGTTCGCAGCCGAGATGGGTCCCGGTCAACGTGCAATCCTCCCGGAGGAAGTCGGCGAGCGTCTTGCGCGGGTCGACGCGACCATTCCGGCGCGTCCCGTTGACGATCATCTCAACCGGCAGCACGAAGATCCTCCTGCACCCGGGTGACCACACGCTCGACGAGATGGCGCGCGATGCGGACGCGAGTAGCACTGCTCGCGTGCACGTCGCCCGACGGGTCGAGATCCCGCACCGCGAGCGCCGCGACCTCGGCCGGATCCGCTCCTTGGGCCAGCGCGGCTTCCGCGTCGGGCGCGCGCACCGGCGCCGGTCCTACGCCGAACAACGCGATCCTCGCTCGTTCTCCGACGAACGCGCATGCAACGCCGGCGAGGGCGAAGTCGCCGTGACGGCGGGCGACCTCCTCGATCGCGAATGCACTCCCCGCGGGCCACACAGGGAATCGCGCTCCCACCAGCAGCTCGTCCGCGGCGATCACGGTGGTCCAGGTGCCGACGAAGAAGTCGTCCGCCGCTACCCGCCGCTGCCGGCCACCCGCGGCCGCTATTTCGAGCTCGGCTCCCAGGGCGACCGCCACCGCGGGATATTCGGATGCGGGATCCGCGTGTGCGAGCGACCCTCCGACAGTCCCGCGATTGCGGATCTGGAAGTGCCCGATCAGCGGCGTCGCCTGCGCGAGCAGCGGGACGGCGTCCGCGACGGCTGCGTCGCGCTCCATTGACCGTTGCCGCGTTGTTGCGCCGACGACCAGCGTGCCGTTCTCACGCCGCCAGCCGCTCAGCGCAGGGACACGATTCACATCGATGAGATGCTCGAAGCGCGTGAGGCGTAACGCGAGCATCGGAACCAGGCTCTGCCCGCCCGCGAGCACCTTCGCGTCATCGCCGAACTCGGCGAGAAGCGAGCACACCTCCTCGAT
>DATJAA010000132.1:0-8046 GCA_035516815.1 Acidimicrobiia bacterium
TCGCCGCGTGCTCGTGCGCGTACAGGTCGGGGTCGGCGTCCGGCATGAAGATCGAGTTCGTCGAGCGGCCCGCCGCATCGCCCCGGCGCACGAGATGGGTCGGCGCGGTTCCCGCGTCGACGTCGGTCAGGTACAGGAATGATTCGACGTGCCACCACGGCGGCTCCATCCGCGGCGGAAGGAACGAGTGGTTGCGGTCGGTGTGCATCGGCTGTTCGAAATTCGCGTCGCCGGCGTATTTCGCGCTGACCTGCGCCTGGTAGAGCCGCAGATCCGTCGTGCCGAGCGCGCGCTCGACGAAGTCGACGATCGCCGGGTGGACCGTCAGACGCGTCAGATCGCCGCTGCCGTAGAAGGGGAACGCACCCTGGAAACGGTGTTGTTCGGGCCGGAAGGCGGGACCGGTGGCAGGCATCTCGGGGTAGCCCCGGCGGAGCTCGGCGGTGCTACGACCGGGCGGCCGGTGCGCGGCCGGGTCGGCATGGAACATCTCCGGCGCCGGGAACACATGGCGGAGGTCGCGCGCGGCGCGGTCGATCACTTCGGGATCGACGAGGCCGTCGAGCAGCACCCAGCCGTCGGTACGCCACGCGGCGACCTCGTCGTCGCGGGCGAATCTCCCTCCCATCGGAACTCCTCGTCATTCGCTTCGCCGGGACGCCGCCGCCGTACTGCCGCCGCCGCGATGCCGGTGCCGCGATGCATTCGCGATGCATTCGCGATGCGCATCTTGCCAAGGCCGGTTACCCTCGCGCGCCATGGCTGACAAGTCGCCCAAGAAGTCGAACTCCAAAAAGCCCGGCAAGTCGCTGAAGGAAAAGCGCGCGGACAAGCAGGCCAAGCGGGCCGACAAGCGCCCCGGTCACGGCGCCTGAGCGAGCCCGGCGGCTCAGTCGTCGCGTCCGGGCGCCGCGAGGCCGTCGAGTAGCCGGCGGGGATGGCGGCCGTCCACGTAGCCGATGAACGGCGGGTGGATGTTGTAACCGAGCAGCTCCTGCAGCCGTTCGGGCAGCGTGGCGACGACCGCCGGTGGCACCGCGAGCACGTGGTTCTCGACGGGCCGCAGCCATGACGCCGCGTAGTGCAGCACCACGCCGATGCGCGGGCGGGCGGTGGTGTTCGCGCCCCCGCCGTGCCACAGGCTGCCGACGTACAACATCGCGGAGCCGGCCGGCATCGTGACCGTCACCACCTCGGCGTCGGGACCGGGGCGTTCGTCGATCCAGTGATGGCTGCCGGGAACAACACGCGTGGCGCCGTTTGCCCGGGTGAAATCGTCGAGCGGCCACATGACGTTCAGGACGAGCTCGGGGTGTGGTCGCGGGATCGGGTAGATCGCATCGTCGGGATGCAGCCCCTGCGCGCGTTCCCCGGGTTCGATCTCGATCGCGGCCGGGGCGCTCAGCTGCGCGGGGCCGAGTACGCGGTCGAGCGCGTCGAGCACGATGGGGTGAGTGGCGAGATCGTCGAGCACCCGCGTTTTCCCGAACAGCCCGTAGATGCGGCGTGTGCAGTGACCCTCGAAGTCGTCGCGCCCGCGGGGTGTCGACTCGAACATCGACGCCAACTCACCCCGCACGCGAGCAACGGTTGGCGCGTCGAGCACGTCCTCGACGACGCAGTAGCCGTCTCGCTCGATCGTCGGTGCGGCCATCGGCCCTCCAGTGGACTCGGCGAGGTCCGTTCGACCTTCCCTTGAGGATGGTTATGATGAGGCTAACCCTCCACAAGGGAATGTCAAGTCCGGCCGAGCATGTCAAGACGGAAGGAACGTCAGGCCGGCGGGAGCAAGCGAGCGGTACGGGAGCGCACGCGACGGAGAGGCGAGCAATGGCAGAGAGCACACCGGAGCTGAACGCGACGCAGGCGGCGCTACTCGGGTTCCTCCACGACGGACCGGCTACCGGCTGGGAGCTGATCGAAGAGGTCCGGCGCGGACTCGCCCGGTTCTGGAACGTCACGTCGAGCCATGTCTACCGCGAGCTGCGGACGCTCGAAGGGCGCGGACTCGCACGCGCCGGTGCTCGCGGTCCCCGCGAGCGACGCCCGTTCTCGGTCACCGGTCCGGGGCGCCGCGCGTTTGCACGCTGGATCCGGGAGGAGCCCGCGCACGAGCAGATCCGGATCCCGTTGCTCGTGACCCTGTGGTTCGCGAAGCACCTCGACGCGTCGACGCTCGCGCAGTTCGTGGAACACCACCGGAGCGATCACGAGCGCCGACTCACGGAGTACCAGGCCTTCGCGGCCGGCGCCGGCGGCGACGAATCGATCGATCCGAACGTGCGCGCGGTCGTCGAGTTCGGGATCGCCTACGAGGAGGCCTTCCTCGGCTGGCTCGCAGGACTTCCCGCGGCGCGGGCAACCGCGGGGTAGCTCGACCTCGCCCTGATTGCCGCGTTTACGCAGGTCGGCGCGGGTACCGTCCGCGGTGTGGTGAGCGGTGAGGCAAAGTCACGGCGCCGCCCCGCCCCCGCGGTGATCGTTCTCACCCTCACGGCACTGGTCGCACCGCTCGCGGGCTGGACAGCGGGGCGCGCGCTCGGTTCGACCCCGCAGACGATCGCCTTTGCACCCCTCCCCGATCGACTGCTCGACCAGCCGGCACTGTTGGTGACGGCGACCGCGTCGTCCGGCCTGCCCGTCACCTTCGCGACGACGACCCCCAGCGTGTGCTCGGCGACCGGGACCAACGGCGCGACCATCTCCCCGAAGATCGCCGGCGTGTGCACCGTGCAGGCCGACCAGGCCGGTAACGCGACGTACGCGGCGGCCCCGTCCGTCCAGCAGAGCTTCGAGGCATCGAAGGACACGCAGACGATCACGTTCGCGCCGTTGCCCGACCGCGCGATCAACCTCGGCGCGCTGACGGTGACAGCCACGGCGTCGACCGGCTTCGCGGTGGTCTTTTCGACGACGACACCGGCCGTGTGCACTTCGAGCGGCACGAACGGCGCCACGATCACGCCCGTCGCGATCGGAACGTGCACCGTTCAGGCCGACCAGCCCGGCAACACGATCTTCGAGGCCGCCCCGTCGGTTCAGCAGAGCTTCGACGTCGTGAAGGCAGGCCAGGCCATCACGTTCAATACGTTGGCGGCCAAAACGACATTGCAGTCGCCCGTGACGGTGAGCGCGATCGCCTCGTCACTGTTGACCGTCACGTTCACGACGACCACACCGGCGGTGTGCAACTCGACTGGTGCCAACGGCGCAACCATCGTCCTGGTCACCTCGGGGACGTGCACCGTGCAGGCGGATCAGGCCGGGAACGCGACGTACAACGCGGCCACGCCGGTGCAGCGCAGCTTCGTCGTGACCCGCGCCGCGCAGACGATCACGTTCGCGGCGCTGGCGAACCGGACGACGGCCCAATCGCCAGTGACGGTCGCGGCGTCGGCGTCGTCGGGACTCACCGTGACGTTCTCCACGACGACGACAGGAGTCTGCACCTCCGGCGGCACGAATGGAGCGACCATCACACTCGTCGCCCCCGGCACCTGCACCGTGGAGGCCGATCAGGCCGGGAACGCGACATACAGCCCGGCAGCGACGGTCGCGCAGAGCTTCACGGTGACACGTTCGGCCCAGACGATCACGTTCGGTGCACTCGCGGATCGCGACGTGCTCCAGCCTCCGTTCGTCGTCGCCGCGACCGCGAGCTCCGGACTCGACGTGTCGTTTTCGACCACCACTCCCCTTGCCTGCACCTCGAGTGGGATCCAGGGCGCGACCATCACGCTCGTCGGCGTCGGCACGTGCACGGTCGAGGCAGATCAAGCGGGGAATGCGCTCTTCAACGCCGCGCCGGCGGTCCAGCAGAGCTTCGCCGTCGTCAAGGTCGATCAGTCGATCGTTTTCGGCGCGCTCCCGAACATCCCGCTCGGCCCCCCGTTCGACGTCATGGCGACCGCGACCTCCGGCTTGACCGTCACGTTCTCGAGCATCACTCCTGCGGTCTGCACGGCGAGCGGCACCGCCGGCTCGACCATCACGCTCGTCGCTACAGGGACGTGCAGCGTGCGCGCCGACCAATCAGGTGACGCGACCTACAACGCCGCGCCCTCCGTCCTGCAGAGCTTCGGGGTCGGAAAGACCGATCAGGTCATCACGTTCACGGGCCCCGGCCCGGTCGCGGTGAACCACCCCCCTTTGCCTGTCGCAGCGACGGCGACGTCCGGGTTGCCGGTGACGTTCTCCACCACCACTCCCGCGGTCTGCGCGGCGGGCGGTGCCGGCGGGGCGACGATCACGCTGCTCGGCGCGGGGACGTGCACGGTGCAGGCCGACCAGGCCGGCGACGGGACGTTCAATCCGGCACCGCCGGTGACACGCAGCTTCGCGGTGACGAAAGTGAACCAGACCATCACCTTCCCGTCGCTGCCGAGCGCGACCCTCACTCCCACTCATCTCATGATGCACGCGACCGCGTCGTCACATCTCGCGGTGACGTTCGCGACCACGAGCCCATCCGTCTGCCGCACCACGGGCACCAACGGCGCGAGCATCATCCTTGTCGCGGTGGGGACGTGCGTCGTGCAGGCCGACCAGATCGGCAACGCCATCTTCGATCCCGCGCCGACGGTCACCCGGCAGTTCGCCGTGAAGCCGGCGGTTCCCCCGACGCGAGCGTCGGGATACTGGATGCTCGGTGCGGACGGGCACGTCTTCGCGTTCGGAGGCGCGCGCGACTTCGGCAGCTCCGGCTCGCCCGCCGTCGCGATCGCGGCGCGCCGGGACGGTCGCGGGTATTGGGTGACCGACGATGCGGGCGACGTGCGCGCGTTCGGCCAGGCGACGTTCCACGGTGGCCGGCCGGCGCTGCGGCCCGGCGAGCTCGTGTCGACGATGTCGAGGACGCCGAGCGGCGACGGTTACTGGCTGTTCACGACCTTCGGACGCGCGTTCGCGTACGGCGACGCGCATTTCTACGGCGACATGAGCGGGGTGGCCCTGAACGGCCCGGTGATCGCGTCGGTCGCGACGCCGACAGGGCACGGGTACTACATGGTCGGCTCCGACGGTGGCGTCTTCACCTTCGGTGACGCGCGCTTTCACGGATCGATGGGTGCCGCGCACCTCAACCAGCCGATCGTCGGGCTCTCGCCGTCACCGGACAACCGCGGTTACTGGCTTGTCGCCGCGGACGGCGGCGTGTTCGCGTTCGACGCGCCGTTCCGCGGTTCGCTCGGCGCCATCGTGCTCGTGAAGCCGGTCAACGGGCTCGTCGCGTACGGCAACGGGTACCTCATGGTCGCATCCGACGGCGGGGTGTTCGACTTCTCGGACAAGGCATTCGTCGGCAGCCTCGGCGGCGCGCCCCCGGCCGCGCCCATCATCGGCATCGCCGCACTGTCGACATGATCAGCGTTCCGTACCCGGGTCGGTAGGCGCGCGCACCGCCGAGGCCGCCGGTCGGGTGTCGGCGACATAGATTCGCCCGATGCAGACCGTGGATGTCGTCCGGCGCGGGGTGCTCGGGCCCACCGAGATCGAATCGCTGCGCGGGTGGACCGAAGAGGTCGAGGCGTGGCCCGCGGGCTCGCACCGCTTCGGGCACTACGCCGAGCACACGCCACAAGGCCCGCGCCTGTGCCGCACCGAGAACGTCTCCGCGTGCCACGCGGGGTTCGCGTCGCTCGTCGACGGCGTACTGCGCGAGTGCGCGGCCGATGCGATCGGTGAGTATGTGATCGCGTTCAAGGACAAGGTGAACTACAAGCAGCCGGGTGGCGCGGGCTTCAGCCCGCATCAGGACAAGGTCGCGTATCCGGGCGCGCGACGGGTGATGTCGATCCTCGTCGCGATCGACGACTGCAACGTCGATTCCGGATGCCTGTGGATCGCCGGCGGCGTGGATGAGGTCCTCCCCGTCGACGATCGCGGCGTGGTGCGCGCCGGCATTGCCGCGACGCTCAACTGGCGCGCGGCCGAGCTCGCGCGCGGCGACGCCGTGTGTATCGACGGACTCGCACCGCATTACAGCGACGCGAACCGCACGAACGCTCCGCGGCGGGTCCTCGTCGCCAGCTATGCACCGGCAGTCGAGGGCTACGATCGCGCCGGATACTACGAGCGGCGGAGCGCGCGCATGCGGGACGAGACCGAGCGCGACGGCCGGTTCCGCATCAGTACGCTGGCGGACTTCGACGGCACCGAAGTCATCTCCGGCACTGATGCCGGAGCGCCGGATACCGCCTGCTCGCACGGCTGATCCGCGCGCCAACCGCTACTCGGTGGTGGTCGGGTTCCAGTTCCGGAAGTAGTCGGGGTTCCGGCGAGCCTTCATCGACGCGTAGCGCGCATCGAGGGGTTCGTCGGCGGACGGGTTGATCCAGAACTGGTCGGCGAGAATCGCGTCGAGCACCCGGGCCGCGACCTCCTCCAGCGGGGTCACGGGCAGCGGCGTCCCGGCCGCGGCCATCTGCTGTTCGAACTCCTCGAAACTGGGATAGGGCGTGGTGCGGGGCGTTGCCTTCGCGTACTGCTCGGGGCGTGTGCGCCACGCTTCCCAAAGCTTCGTGCGCAACCAGTTCGGGCCCGGGTACAACACCGAGCACGAGAGCTTCGTGTGCTGCGTGTGCAACTGGTAGTAGAGCAGCTCGGTCAGCGTCGTCACCGCACTCTTCGAGGTCGCGTAGATCGCGGCGTCGCCCATCGGCGCGATGCCGCCGTTCCCGGACGATGTGTTGACGATGTGGCCCTCGTCGCCGCCCGCGATCATGCGCGGCACGAACGCCTTGATCCCCCACGCGACACCGCACACGTTGACGTCGAGACACCAGCGCCAGTCGTTCTCCTCGGACTCCCACAGCATGGTCTGCCCGCCCGGACCGATGCCCGCGTTGTTGCAGACGACGTGCACCGCACCGAAGGTCCGGACCGTCTCGTCGGCGAGGTTCTCGACCGACGCGAGCTTCGTCACGTCGGTGACGCAGCCGGCCGCGTGCAGCCCGTCGGCGCGGAGCCCGGCTACGGCGGCGGCGAGTGGCTCGGGCTGGATATCGGCGAGCATCACCGACATCCCGTGCTCGGAGAAGTGCCGGCCCATCGCGAGGCCGATGCCGTTCGCACCACCCGTTACGACCGCCACTTTCCCTTCGGCTCCGTGCACGATCCCTCCTACCGCAGGTGCTCATCGTCGTGAAAGACTCTCGATCATGACGATTCGATACGGTGCCCGTCCACCCGAACAGCAACGCAATCGCGAGGTCGAGGCCACGTCGGCCAAGATCTGGTCGAACGCCGTGACGATCGTCTGGGAGACCGACGCCGACGCGATCCGCGCGGTATTGCCACCGCCACTCGAGCCGTCGGAACCGCACGCACGGATCCGCTTCGCGACAGTCGACATGGGTACCGGCATCCCGGTGTTCGGCGCGGGATGGTTCGGCGTGCGCGCCCGCCACGGGAGTGTCGAGGGCGAGTACCCGCTCTTCATGCCGATGACCACCGAGCAGGCGACCGTAGGCGGCCGCGAGACCTACGGCGAGCCGAAGAAGATCGGAGGCGTGAGCATCGCCGTCGACGGCGACCACGTGCACGCGCGCTTCGATCGGATGGGATTCCCGCTCGCGATCGTCGACGGCACGCTCGGCGCGTCGATCGACATCCCGGCTCGCGACAAGGTCGACTTCTACTTCAAGATCAGCCCGTCTCCGGACGGCAAGGGATTCGACACGGAGCCCGCATTCGTACACGTGCGCCGCCACGAGGAAGCGCGCGAAGGTCGCGCGCTTCAGGCGACCCTCACGCTCCACGAATCACCGATCGACCCGATCGCCGACATTCCCGTCGGCCGCATCCTCTCCATGCAATACGCGCAGATCGCGACGACCCAGGAAGGCGAAGTCGTCGAGCGCGTTCCCGCCGACTGGCTCCTGCCGTACGTACACCAGCGTTACGACGACCTGTCGGTCCTGGGAAAGACCGACAAGTGACCGCGGACGCGCGCTACACGATCATCTCGGCCGACGCGCACGCCGGCTTGCCGTGCGAGGAATACCGGCCGTATCTCGAGGAGCGCTACCTGGCCGCGTTCGACGACTT
>DATJAA010000133.1:0-8944 GCA_035516815.1 Acidimicrobiia bacterium
CGTACTGCCGTCAACGTCATGTAGGAGCCATCAGCCTCACGGCGGTTCCGGCGAGCCCCATCGCCGCACCGGAACGTACCACTCGCGTCGCGAGGTGGGTTGTATGGCCCGTCGACACCCGAGGTCCGGGGGTCGCTTGAGTTCGGTAGCGTCTCGGGTTCTCGAAAAGGTCATTCGACCGAAACGGGGAACGGTGCGCAGGACGGCGATGGTTCTTCTCGCGGCGGCGGCGATCTCCGCCCCGATGATCGTGGCCGGCTCGTCACCAGCATCGGCCGCGCCGAGCGTGTGCCTGTCGCATCCGCCCGCGTCCGCCGCCGACTATCAGGCGATCGCGAACACCCGCGTCGCGAGCTTCGGCGTCGGCGACATCACGTCCATGACCACACTGCCGGACGGCCGGCGCTTCATCGCCCTCGGCGACACCGCGTACTACAACCTGAATCCGAACGGCAGCACAGGAACGATCGTCGGCTTCGGGAACAACTCGGCATGGGTGCAGTCGGGGGCCTGCTTCACCTTGCTCGACCGTCCCGGCCCCGGCCCGCGCAGCTGGGTACTGCCGCCTCCGCGCGGCAATTCGTTCTTCTGGCCGGGCGCGTCCGTGGTGGTCGGGCCGCGCTTGTACGTGTTCATGCAACGCATCGTGCTGAACAAGCCGTTCGGCACGTCTCTCGGCGCGGCGATTGCAGAGTTCGACCTCCCGTCACTGAAGCTCGCACGGATCACCGCGATTCCGTGGTCGCCGAGCCGCGTTTACGGCGGCGGCGCGGTGTACGACGGCGGCTACGTCTACGCGTACGCGTCGGAACGGCGGACGTGCGCGTTCTGCTTCTCCTCTGACATGTACGTCGCCCGTGTGCCCGAGAGTCAGCTCATGGTGCCCGGGGCATGGCGTTTCCATTCGGGATCGGCATGGGTCGCCGACCAGCGGGCCGCGACTCCAGTGCTGCCCGCCGCGGTCAGCAACACTGACGTTCAGCACTACGGCAACGGCTTCTTGCTGATCACGAAGACCCTCAGCATCATCGGGCCTCCAGTCGAAGCATGGTTCGCGCCGAATCCCGAAGGACCGTGGCAGGATCTCGGGACCGTTTACTCGATTCCGGATCCGCCCGGGTCGTTCGTTGCCGGCTTCACCTACCAGCACGCGTACACGTACAACCCCACCGTCCTCGCGGACACGCGACTGACCGGTGGGGGATTCCTCGGCTCGTACAACGTCAACACCTTCGACCCCGCCGAGGCGCAGCGCGACGGCCGGATGACGGGACCTCGCTTCGTGCCGATCACCGTTCCGCCACCCCCCGCCGCGCCGGTACGCGCCGCGGGCGTTCCCGGCCCATCGCCGTGGACACCCACGTTCGGCGTCGACCGTGCGGGTCGGGTGCACTCGGTCGACGGCGGTTTCTCCACGAGCCGCGTGCTCAGCACCCACGCGGTCGGATTCGCGCGCTCGCCGACGGGACGCGGCGGTTGGGCCGTCGCCGCCGACGGCGGAGTGTTCGCGTTCGGCGACGCGAGCTACTTCGGCTCGATGGGTGGTCATCACCTGAACCGGCCGATCGTCGGCATCGCCGCGACCCCGACGGGGCGCGGATACTGGCTCGTCGCCCGCGACGGCGGGATCTTCTCCTTCGGCGACGCGCGTTTCTACGGATCGACCGGCGCCCTCCGTCTCCGGGCGCCGATCGTCGCGATGGCCTCGACCCCGACGGGACGGGGGTACTGGTTCGTGGCGTCCGACGGCGGCATCTTCGCCTTCGGCGATGCCGGCTTCTACGGATCCCTCGGCGCGGCGCGGCCTTATTTCCCGGTGACGGCGATGGCGGCGACTCCCGACGGGCGCGGCTACTGGCTCGTTACCAGCGCGGGTCAGGTGTTCCCGTTCGGTGTCGCGAACTACGAAGGCAACGCTCCATTGCCGCTCGCCGCGCCCGTGGTCGGCATCGTTGCCGCGCCGGGCGGCTATCGCATCGTCGACGCAGCGGGCAACGTGTTCGTGCGCGCCGCGCAGGTGCGACGGACGCGCATCGCCACTCCGGCCGCGCTCGTGGGCGGGGGTTGACCTCATCCGCACGCGCGTCGTCGCGCTCGCCCGCGAGCGGCGCCGGCAACGCGGTTAGCCGAGTCGTTCGACCGCGGACCGGACGAACGCGTCGAGGCGTTCGCCGATCGTGTCCTCGGTGAGGTCGGTACGGCCGGCATCGTGCCAACGCCAGAGCGGAAGGTCGCCGCAGCCGGCGACGTCGACGGCGTCGAACCACGCCAAGTGCTCGACGTGCCCGTAGCGATATGCGAACTCGTCGGCGACGTCCATGCCGAACAACACCGCGAGATTCAAGCGGCAGTGCGCGACGTCAGCCGCGGCCGGTCCCGCGCAGGCGTGCGTCCAATCGACGACGCCGCTGACCGCGCCGTGACGCCACAAGACGTTGCCGGGATGGAAGTCTCGGTGGCACAGGACCGGACGGTGGGCCGGCACCGGCCGGCGTGCGTGCTCGACGGCTCGCCACCAGACCGAACGCCGCCTCGCCCAGGGCGGGGCGACGGTGAGCTCCGTGAGGACCCAGGGTTCATAGCGAGGCAGATCCTCGGGCTCGACTTCGATCGAATGGATCGAGTGCAGTGTCGCGGCCAGCCCGTCCAGGAAGGCGTTGACGTCGGGCGGCATCAGCTCGTCTCGGCCCTGAACGCGCGTCATCAGCAGCGCCGGGACGTCGGTCTCGACCCCGAACGGATCGGCGGCGATGAGCGTGGGCGCGTGCACTTCCTCGATCGAGGCGAGCATCGCGAGCGTTGCGGCTTCATTCTCGACGACACGGTCGTCCGCGGGAAGGTCCGTGCGAGTCCAGCGCCGGAGCACCGTCTCGTGGAGACAGCCGCGGCCGTCCTCGACATCGACACCGTGTACGGCCGCGGCCCACGCGTTCGGGAGGCGGCGAACCGTGGTGACCCGCGCACCGAGCCCGAATTGTCGTTCCACCCACTGGAGCGTCGATCGGGGCGGGCTGTGCAGCAGCTCGGCCGGTATATCCATCTGCCGGGAACCTATTGGGTAGAACAGGGGTTCATGGGGTCGGTATCCAAGTGACGGACCGGCCGAACGAAGAGGTGCATGCATGTTTCTACGTCGCGACAAGGGCCAACTGCCGACCGAGGCGGAGGCACTCCCCGGCCGGGCCACCCGCCCGTTCTCCGTGCCGGACCGGCATTTCGTGCTCGGCACGCCGCTCGAGCCGCCGTTCCCGGAAGGGCTCCAGCAGGTCGTGTTCGGCATGGGCTGCTTCTGGGGGGCCGAGCGGAAGTTCTGGACTGCGGAGGGCGTCTATACGACGGCCGTGGGCTACGCGGGCGGCTACACGCCCAACCCCACCTACGAGGAGGTCTGCTCCGGCCGCACGGGACACACCGAGGTCGTGCTCGTCGTGTTCGACCCCAAGGTGACCTCCCTCGACGCGATGCTGCGCATCTTCTGGGAAAACCACGATCCCACGCAGGGAATGAGACAGGGCAACGACGTCGGCACGCAGTACCGCTCGAGCATCTACACGCTCGATTCCTCGCAGGTGGCTTCGGTCGAAGCCTCGCGCACAATGTTCCAGAAGCAATTGAGCGAGGCCCGCTTCGGTGACATCACGACCGAGATCAAGCCGCTCGCGGCGTTCTATTACGCGGAGGACTATCACCAGCAGTACCTGGCGAAGAACCCGAACGGCTACTGCGGTCTCGGTGGCACCGGGGTGAGCTGCCCGATCGGCGTCGCGCGCGCCGAGTGATGGGGACGCCGGAGGAAGCCGAGCTCGATCCATATGTCGATTTCACCCGCGAGGAATGGAGCCGGCTGCGCGCGTCCACGCCGCTCACGCTGAACGAGGACGACGTCTCGGCCTTCCGCGGCCTCGGCGAACCGATGCCGATGCAGGAGGTCGAAGAGGTCTACTTGCCGTTGTCGCGCCTATTGAACCTGCGGGTCGCGGCGACGCGAGAGTTGCACTCTGTAACCGAGACGTTCCTCGGTCACCTGCACGCTCGCGCGCCGTACGTCATCGGGCTCGCCGGTAGCGTCGCGGCCGGCAAGAGCACGATCGCGCGCATGCTGCAGGCGCTCCTCGGACGATGGCCCGATCACCCTCGAGTCGACCTCGTGACCACCGATGGCTTCTTGTTCCCGAACGCCGTGCTCGAGGCGCGGGGTCTCATGGCGCGCAAGGGCTTCCCGGAGAGCTACGACGTGCGCGCGCTCATGCGGTTTCTCTCCGAGCTCAAAGCCGGCGCAGATTCGGTGCGCGCGCCCAAGTATTCGCACCTCACCTACGACATTCTCGACGACGAGGAGGTCGTTCTCAACTCACCCGACATCGTGATCGTCGAAGGCGTCAACGTGCTCCAGACGCCTTCGCGGCGAGGACGAGCCGAGGCGAGCGTGGTGGTATCGGACTTCTTCGATTTCTCCATATACGTCGACGCGAAGGAGGAGGACCTCGAGCGGTGGTACATCGACCGGCTGCTCCTGCTCCGGCGGACGTCGCTGCACGATCCTCGTTCGTACTTCAACTTCCTCACGCAATACGCCGAGGACGACACGCGCGCCTTTGCTCTGTCGGTGTGGAACCAGGTCAATCTCGTGAACCTACGCGAGAACATCGCGCCGACGCGCGGCCGGGCAAACCTCGTGCTCGAGAAAGACGGCGATCACGCGGTCAGACGCGTGCGGCTGCGAAAGCTCTGAAGATCAGTCGAACGCGGCGTCGGGCCGCACGCCGCGCAGGCCGAACCACGCGAGCTCGGAGATCCACTGCGCGAGCTGGTCGCCGTCGGCGGGCGTGTCGGGATCGCGCAATGCCTTGCGACCGACGGACTCCGCCATGCCGACGATTGCGTTCGCGAGCATCTGGCGCTGCTCGGCCGACGCCGGGATCTCGATCAGTGTTGCGATCGTCTCCGCGGCCGCGTCGAGGATCTCTTCGACGATGCGCGCGAATTCCGGGTCGGTCCGCACAGATGTGCCGAGCAGCAGGAGGAACGCGGAGCGGTTACCCACCGCGAACCGGAAGTACGCGCGGAATCCCAGTTCGACGCGCTCCCGCAGCGATCCCGCGCGCGACGTCGCCTCGGCGAGCCTCCCGAGCAACTGTCGCCCGGTCTCCTCGAGCAGCTCGACGTACAGCGCCCGCTTGCTCGGGAAGTGCTGATACAGCACCGGCTTGGTGACACCGGCGGCTTCTGCGATCTCGTCCATCGAGGTCGCGTGGAAGCCTTGTTGTGCGAACCGCTCGCGCGCGACGTCGAAAAGTTGCTGGCGCCGCTGATCGGCGGGCATCCGCGTGGAGGTGCGCGCGGGTGCGTCGGCGCCGTCAGACACTCGACTTCAGGGGCATGACGTAGCGGTCGACATGGTCGAAGTTGCGCAGGAAAAGCTCGTCGACGGCCCGCGCCTCGTCCGGCGACAGCGGTCGGTCGGAGGCCTGCGCGTACTCGCGTACCTCGTCGACCGAGAGCACCGTCGGCAGAACGCACGCGAAAGACGGATTCGCGAGGATGCCCGCGATCGCGGCTTGACCGACCGTGCGACCGGATTCGGGGCTCCAGAGGAATGCGAGAGTGTCGGCCTTCTCGAAGTTGTCGAGCATGTTGTCGCGGTTGCGGTGGGCGCGGTGATCGCCGGGCGGAAAGACGGTGTCCAGCGTGATCTTGCCCGAGAGCGTGTCGGAGGCGTGCGGCACGCGAGCGATCAATGAGACCTCGCCGCCACGAACCCGGTCGCGCGCCGCGAATGTGAGTCCCGGCTCCTGCTCGATCACGTTGAAAACCGTCTGCAGCGTGGCGATCGGGCGCCGGTCGATCGAGATGATGCCTTCTTCGACCCAGCCGATCGCCGGACCGAGCGCGACCCCGAGCTCGCGTACCTTGCCCTCGTCGCGCAGCGCGACGAGCGTGTCCCAGAGCCCGTCGTCGGCGACCGGCTCGATCCGGGGATTGTGCAGCTGCAGGAGATCGATGCGATCGGTGCGCAGGCGGCGCAGCGACCCCTCGACCTGCGACCGTACCGACGCCGGCTCCCAGTCATGAGGGCGCTCCGACTGGCCGGGATACCTCCGGTCGGCCGTGATGTCGTACCCCACCTTGGTCGTGAGGACGATGTCGTCGCGTGCGCCCAGGTAGTCGCGCAGGATCGTCTCGCCCGCACCGTCGTTGCCGTAGACCGGGGCGGTGTCGATGAAGTTGATGTCGGCGTCGAGCGCCGCCTTGATCATGTCGTGTGGGTCGTCGGTGCGGCCCCACCAGTCGGTGACGAGTGTCCAGGTGCCGAAACCAACCTCGGAGACGACGAGATCGCTGTGACCCAATCGGCGATGTTGCATGGCGCGAGGCTATGCCGCGCCCGGAGCGCAAGGCGCCTCGGGCGGAGTGTCCAGCCGCTCAGATCCCGTAGTCGACGACCGAGCGGGCGACCTCGCCCGCCACCATCGACTCGAACGCGTCGTTGATGCCGTCGAGATTGATACGGCGGGAGACGAGCTCGTCGAGTTTCAGTGCGCCGTCCTTGTAGAGCGCCACCAGCCGGGGGACGTCGCGCCGGACGTCCGAGGAGCCGTACCACGAGCCGCGTACTTGTTTCTCGTTGACGAGCAGCTCCATCGCGATCGGGATCTCCATGATCTGCTCCATCTTCGGCACTCCGACGATGATCGCCTGGCCGCCCCGGCGCGTCATCGCGAACGCCTGCTGGACCGTCTCCTTCAACCCGATCACCTCGAACGCGACGTCGACGCCGCGCCCGCCGGTGAGCTCCTGCACCTGCCCGACCGGATCGCCGTCGCCGGCGTTGACGAGGTCGGTGGCCCCGAACTGCTTGGCCATGTCGAGCTTCGAGTCGAAGCGGTCGACCGCGATGATCCGCTCGGCGCCTTTCCACTTCGCGCCCTGGATCGCGTTCAGGCCGACGCCGCCGCACCCGACGACGGCGACGGTGTCGCCCCGCGAGATGTCGGCGGTATTGGCCGCGGCGCCGAACCCGGTGAGGACGCCGCAGCCGATGAGTGCCGCGCTCGTGAAGGGCACGTCGTCGTCGATCTTGACCACGCTGATCTCGGGGCACACCAACTCTTCACTGAAGGTGCCGAGCGCCGACATCTGGTGCAGGGGCGAGCCGTCGCGCGAAAAGCGCGGCGTCATGTCGAGCTGCGCGCCCATCGCCATGGCGAGGAATCCGGTCTCGCACATCTCGGGTGTGTCGTGCGTGCACATGTAGCAGGTGCCGCACTGAGGAACGAACGAGAGAACGACATGGTCGCCCGGTTGCACGCGGTTCACGCCTTCACCGACGGCGTCGACCACGCCCGCGCCTTCGTGCCCGAGCACCGATGGGAGCGGCGAGAGCAGCGTTCCGTTGACGACCGAGAGATCGGAGTGGCACACGCCGGACGCGCCCATCCGGATGCGCACCTCACCGGCTTGCGGGTCGCCGAGCGCGACGTCGACGACTTCGAGCGGTTCGTTGACCGCGGGACATACGGCTGCCTTCGGCATGGGGAACTCCTCCTCGACTCCGGCGATCGTAACGCCGGCTTCAGAGGCCGCGCTCCCGGTCCTCGCGTGCCGCGGCCCGCACTCCGTAGCCGAGGACGATGGGGACGGGGAGCACCACGCACGAGACGACCAGTCCCGCGACCGAGACGCCGACCGTCCACGGCGGGAACGAGGTCGCGACACCGACGAAGAACGAGACGATGGCGATCCCGAGCGCGCAATAGCCGACCCGCTTGCCGATCGACGCGAAGCGGGCGATCCGCGCGCGGCGGGCGACGACCGGATCCTCGTTCACCACTTGACCCAGCCGTGTGCCGAGAAGCTCTCCTCGATGGCAGCCGGCAGATCGTCGAGCGAGTACGAGACGCGGGCGCGGCGGATGTTGGCGTCGAAGTAGCGGGCCTGCACCTCGGGAGACTCGGCGAGGAACTTCGCGACGGTCTCGGCCTGCTGGGTCGAGAACACCCGCACGCCGGCCGCGACGATCTCCGCCAGCACGGGATACGGATTCGCCGCGCACGCACGCCGGTGCGCGACCGACTCCAGCACCGGGTTGCCGAAGCCTTCCCACGTAGACGGGAACGCGACGAGATCGGCGGCGGCGTACGCGTCGGCCGCGCTCGCTGCCCGGCCGAGCACGATCGGCAACGGCGCGCGCTCGACGATGCGCTCGAGGACGGGTGCGTATCCATCCTCGGCCGGTCCGGAGACCCAGAGGCGGAGCGCGAGGTGGGGTGCGAGCCGCTGCAGCTGTTGCGCGAAGCGCACGGTGCCGGGCACGTTCTTGCGTTCGATCGCGCGCGCGGGCTGGAACAGGACGAACTCGCGATCGGCGAAGCCGAAGCCTTCCCGCGTTGCGACGCGGTCGCCGGGCGTAGGGTCGAGGTCGAAGTAGTTGTGGATCGTGACGGCATCGGAATAGCCGCGGGCGTGCAACTCGCGCCGGCTCCGCAGGTTGATGGCCGCATGGAGCGCGCCGTCGATCCGAGGCGGGAACTCCTCCTCGAGATGCGTGAAGCGGCGCCGCTGCCACGGGAGGTCGTGGTGGCGGAAGCAGACCCGCCCGCGGTGCTCACGCGCAACCGCGGCGACTGTGCGCGCCGCCTCGAGGTTCAGCGGGAGGGAACAGAGGTTGTCGACCACGACCAGGTCGGCGCCGTCGATCGCGTGCGCGACTTCACGTGCATCGACTGTGCCCGGTTCGGCGTCGATCGCGAGGCCCGGCAGCGTGATGTCGTCGGGCTCGGACGCGCCCTCGATCGTCCCGGCGACGCGGCGCGGCATGAAGCCGAGATCGGCCAGCGCCCGCGCCCACTTACGAGCTTCGACCGAGACGCCGTCGTCACCGCCGAGGCGGAACGAGAGCGTGACCGCCTGAGGCGCCATGCGCCGACGATAGGGCGAACTATGG
>DATJAA010000134.1:0-12150 GCA_035516815.1 Acidimicrobiia bacterium
ATGCGCTCCTTCTGTCGGTTCTGACGCGCGCGGACTTCCCTGGTGGACGGCATCGGCGAAACAAGGTAGCCGCGAAGGCCACGGGTACGTTGGCAGACCGTGAGCCCGCCCCGGTCGACTGTGGAGCTACTGAGAGCAGCCGCGGCCGAGCATCCCGATCGAGCCGCGTTCGTCGACGTCGACCGACGTCTCAGCTTCGCCGAGTGGGATCGGGCCGCCGACGGAGTTGCTGCGCTGCTGGCCGAGCGCGGAGTGCGACGCGGCGATGTGGTCGCGCTGCTCGTCCCGTCATCCATCGAGTACGCCGTTTGCTACCAGGCCGCGATGCGATTGCGTGCGATCACGACCGGCGTCAACACGCGTCTCGGGCCGCCCGAGATCGCGAGCATTCTCGATCGCACGAGTCCTCGAGCCGTCATCCGCGACTCCGATCTCGACGACGTTCGCGACGCGTACCAACGTCATCGTCCCGCATCGTTGCCTCGCGGCGAACCGGACGATCCCGTCGCGATCGTGTGGACGAGTGGCACGACGGGCATGCCGAAGGGCGCGGTCTTCGACCACCGCAACCTCCAAGCGGTGGCCGTCGGCGCCGGCGCGATGGGCGCACCGTTCGATGTCCGGCTCGCGCCGCTCCCGTTCGCGCACGTCGCGTTCATGTCGCGGCCGTGGGAGGAGATCGAGAACGTCATCACCACGGTCATCACGCCGACCCCATGGACTGCCGCCGATGCCCTGCGGTTGATGGAGCGCGAACGCGTCACGGTCGGTCAGGGTGTACCGACCCAGTGGCGTTTGATGCTCGACCATCGCGACTTCGCGTCCGCCGACCTGTCGAGCCTGCGCATCGCCGGGACGGGCGCGGCAACCGTGCCCCCCGAGCTCGTCCGCGAGATGGAGGCGCGGCTCGGCTGCCCCGTGGTGATCGGCTATACGAGCACCGAAGCCGCGATCACGACGGGAACCGTTCCCGGCGATTCACCGGAGGTGATATCGCAGACGGTCGGGCGCCCGCGCGTGAACGTGGAGCTCGAGATCGCGGCCGACGAAGCTCGCGACGCAGACGACTCCGGAATCGTCATCGGCCGCGTACGGTGCCGATCGGGTGCCGTCATGCGGGGGTACTGGAAGGACGCGGCTCAGAGCGCCGAGGTGCTCGACGCCGACGGCTGGCTGACGACGGGAGATCTCGGTTACCTCGACGAACGCGGATATCTCCATCTCGTGGGACGGCGGAGTGAGATGTACATCCGCGGCGGATACAACGTGTATCCGGCCGAGGTCGAGCGGGTGCTGTCGGACCACGAAGGCGTCGCGCAGATCGCCGTGCTCGGTTCGCCCGATCCCGTGCTCGGTGAGATCGGCGTGGCGTTCGTCGTGCCGGCGGCGGGGACGGCGCCGACATTGGACGAGCTCCGGACCGCCTGTAAGGCCGCGCTTGCCGACTACAAGTCGCCCGACCGTCTCGTTCTCGTCGACGCGCTTCCGGTGACGTCCATCGGCAAGGTCGACAAGCGCGCGCTCGCCCGAGATGCGGCGCGGGCAGCGGGTGGTTAGCTTCGGGGGCATGAAGCAGCCGCGCATCGTCGAGAGCACTCTCGAGTTCCCTTATTCGCGCTCGCTCGGGCCTGTCGTCGGTGCATTTCTCGCCGGCCTCCGTGACCATCGCATCCTCGGGATCAGGTCGCGCTCGGGCGCCGTACTCGTGCCCCCGCTCGAGTACGACCCCAATTCCGGTGACGCACTCGAAGAGCTCGTCGAGGTCGGACCGCTCGGTACCGTCGGCTCCTGGACGTGGGTTGATTCGCCGACGCCCAAGCACCCGCTCGACCGCCCGTTCGCCTTCGCGCTCGTCACTCCCGACGGCGCCGACACCGCGATGGTTCACGCCGTCGACAGCGGCACGATCGAGCGCATGTCGACCGGAATGCGCGTGCAGCCGCGCTGGCGCAGCGAACCGCACAACATGATCGACGACCTCGCCTGCTGGGAGCCCGCATCATGAGCCCGACCGGCGAGAGCACCTCGCCCAAAGAGAATCTGGTGATGGAGCACCTCGTCTCGCTCACGTACTCCGAGGAGCTCACGCCGATCCTCGAGCGTTACGTCGACGCGCTGATCGACGGCCGGATCGTCGGGCACAAGTGCCCCTCGTGCGGGCGCGTCTATGTCCCCGGCAAGGGCTACTGCCCGATCTGTGTCGTGCCTACGAGCGAGGCGGACGAGGTCGAGGTCGGCGACCACGGCACGGTTACCGGGTTCACGATCGTGACACCGGTTGCGTATTACGGCCAGACCGAGACCGAGCCGTTCGTGTACGCGTCGGTGCTGCTCGACGGCTCCGACAGCAACCTCGGCGGTCAGGACATCGTCGGCGTGCCACACGATCAGGTCCGCTCCGGCATGCGCGTGCGCGCGGTGTGGAAGCCGAAGGATCGGCGCAGTGGCAGCGGCGTGTCGAACCGTGGGTGGGGGAGCGTCTCCTCGGTGATCGACGCCTTTGAATGGACCGGAGAACCCGACATGGACCGGGCCAAGTACGAGGAGCACATCTTCTGATGGCTGCCACCGACATTGCCGTCGTCGGCTACGCGCAGACACCCTCCGTCCGCAAAGCGCGCGAGAGCGAAGTTCAACTGCTCGTTCCCATTGTGAGCAAGGCGCTCGAGCGCGCCGGCCTCGACCGCCGCGAGGTCGGGTTCACGTGCGCCGGGAGCTGCGATTACCTGACCGGCGGGCCGTTCGCGTTCGTCTCGAATCTGGAGGCCGCGGGTGCGTGGCCTCCGATCTCGGAGTCGCATGTCGAGATGGACGGCGCGTGGGCGCTGTACGAAGCGTGGGTGCGACTGCAGCACGGCGACATCGACACCGCGCTCGTCTTCGGCTCGGGGAAGTCGTCGCCGTCGAAGCCGGACGAGATGTGGGCACAGCAACTCGATCCGTACTACCTCGCGCCGCTCGGCGTCGATCCGGCGTCGCTCGCGGGCATCCAGGCTCGCGCGTTGCTCGACTCGGGCAAGGCGACCGAGCGCGACTTCGCCGAAGTCGTCGTGCGGAATCGCCACAACGCGAAGGACAACCCGAACGCGCAGGTATCCGGCGACTCGTCGGTCGACGCGCTCCTCGCGGCTCCGTACGTGCGCGCTCCGCTGCGCAAGCACGACCTCCCACCGATCTCCGACGGTGCCGTCGCGGTGGTGCTCGCGCGAGGCGACCGGGCCCGGGCACTGTGCGAGCGGCCGGCGTGGATTCGCGGCCTCGACCACCGCATCGAAGTCCATCAGCCCGGCATGCGCGATCTCACGACTTCGACCTCGACGACACTCGCGGCGCGTAAGGCCGGCTTCGACGGTGGTCCGCTCGATGTGATCGAGCTCTCGTCCACGTTCAGCCCGCAAGAGCTGATTCTCCGAGAGGCGTTGGGTATCGACGCCGACGCGAACGTCAATCCTTCCGGTGGCGCGCTCGCCGCGAATCCGGTAATGGCGACGGGCCTGATCCGGATCGTCGAGGTCGCGCAGCGGATCGTCGAAGGCAACGCGCGCCGCGGGCTCGCTCACGCGACCGGTGGCCAGCTGTTGCAACACAATCTGGTGTGCCTGATGGAGGGCGACTGATCATGGCGGAGCAATGCGCGGTCGTTGGCGTCGGCCAGACGCACCACAAGAAGAAGCGGGCCGACGTGTCGATTCCCGGTCTGCTGCGGGAAGCGGCCGTGCGGGCGCTCGATGACGCGGAGTGCACGTGGGCCGACATCGACGCGGTCGTGATCGGCAAGGCGCCCGATGCGTTCGAGGGCATCGTCCAGCCGGAGCTGTTCCTCGCCGATGCCCTCGGGGGGGCCGGCAAGCCGATGCTGCGTGTGCACACCGCCGGGAGCGTCGGCGGGTCGACCTTCATCGTCGGCGCCCACCTCGTCGAATCACGCATCCACGAGCGCGTGCTTGCGATCGCGTGGGAGAAACAGAGTGAGGGAAACGCGCAGTGGGGTCTTGCCGGCGGCCGGGGTCGGGGCATCGGCGCGGGCGGTGCATTCGCGCCATGGATTCGTGCGTACATCGAGAAGACCGGCGCGCCCGAGTACATCGGGTGGCAGGTCGCGGTGAAAGATCGCCTCAACGCCTTGAAGAATCCGTATGCGCACCTGCAGCTCGCCGACATCACCATCGACAAGGTGAAGGAGTCGCCGATGCTCTGGGATCCGCTGCGTTTCCTGGAGTCGTGCCCGTCATCCGACGGTGCGTGCGCGGTCGTGCTCACGAACGAGGCGAACGGCAAGCGGGCGGCGAAGCCGGCAGCTTGGATCGCGGCGACCGCTGTCCGCAGCGAGCTCGGCGTGTTCCCCGGTCGCGATCCGGTGCGACCGCAAGCGGGTGTGGAATGCGCCCACGACGTGTACCGCCAGGCCGGGATCAGCGTGCCGCGCCAGGAGATCGACGTCGCGGAGCTGTACGTCCCGTTCAGCTGGTACGAGCCGATGTGGCTCGAGGGACACGACATCGCGGGTCCCGGTGAGGGTTGGAAGATGGTCGAGAGCGGCGACACCGAGCTGACGGGTTCTTTCCCGGTGAACGCCTCGGGGGGCGTGCTGTCGTCGAATCCGATCGGCGCATCAGGCATGCTGCGTTTCGCGGAGGCCGCACTCCAGGTGCGCGGGCTCGCCGGCGAACATCAAGTCGACGGCGCGCGTACGGCGCTTGCGCAGGCCTACGGCGGCGGGGCCCAGTACTTCGCGATGGGGATACTCCGCAGCCAACCCGCGTAGTCGTAGCGGGGCTTCCGCGGCGCGGGCGCGGATGGCTCGCCCGGAGGACGGGGATCGGGCAAGATGCGCTCTTCGAGGGGAAGCTCGGAGATCGCAGTGAACCTGGAAACGCCGCCCGAGGGGATTCGACCACCAGTTCGCCCGTGGATCGTGCTCACGGTGATTGCATTACTCGTGGCGGTTGCTGCGCTGGTCGTCGCGGCCACGCGCGAGCGCACGACTTCAACGGCTGCGGCGAACGCAACCACCCGATCCTGGACGGGTTCGGGTTCCGGCACCCGGCGCATCACGTCGTCGACGACGGCGGAGTTCGATGGGACCTTGCAATCGCAGCCAACCGGACCTGGAAGGTTTCATAGTGAGGTCACGTTGCGCGGAACCGCATTCACCGGGTCGACCACGTTTACGACCGCGCAGGGCGACACCGTCCGCGGCTCCATCGCCGGATGGGACACTCCTACGGGTTCCACGACGGAAATCGCGACGTTCACGTTCAGGATCGATGCGGGCTCGGGCAGGTTCACGGGCGCGTCCGGCAACGCGACCTACACGGCGACCATCGTCACCTCTCCAGGTGCGTCGAGCTCAGCTGTCGGCTTCACCTTCGGTGGACTCATCAGTTACTGAACGGGCGACCGATGAGTAGAGCCGACCTTACCGAGGATGGAACCAGTGCGGCCGGCCTGGTTCTGTTGACACTCGCGGCGGGTCAGTTTCTCATGACGCTCGACAGCTCGGTGATGAACGTGTCCATCGCGACTGTCGCGAAGGATGTCGGCACCACCGTTACGGGTATCCAAACCGCCATCACCTTCTACACACTGGTGATGGCGTCGCTCATGATCACCGGCGGCAAGGTCGGGCAGATCCTCGGCCGTAAGCGGGCCTTCGCGATCGGGTGTCTCGTCTACGGATGCGGATCGCTCGTCACCGCGCTCTCCGGGAACCTCGCGGTCTTGATGTTCGGCTGGTCGGTGCTCGAAGGCGTCGGTGCCGCGCTGATCATGCCGGCGATCGTCGCGTTGGTAGCTTCGAACTTCGCCCGCCCGGAACGTCCGCGCGCCTACGGTCTCGTCGCTTCCGCCGGCGCGATCGCAGTGGCTGCGGGTCCCTTGATCGGCGGGTTCTTCACTACCTATCTGTCGTGGCGGCTCGTTTTCGTCGGCGAGGTGTTCGTCGTGCTCGCCATTCTGGTACTCACCCGTCGCATGCTCGACACGCCGCCGGAGGAAGGCGCGCGCCTCGATCTCGGAGGCACTGTGTTGTCCGCGCTCGGTCTGGGGCTCGTCGTGTACGGCATCCTTCGCTCGGGGACCTGGGGGTTCGTCCAACCCAAGGCGGGCGCGCCGGAGCTCTTCGGCCTCTCGCCGGTCATCTGGCTCGTCCTCGGCGGCGGACTCGTACTGCGAGGCTTCATGTCGTGGGAGAGCCGTCGTCTCGCCCGCGGCGACGCGGTGTTGCTCGACCCGGCGATGTTGCGAAACCGGGTTCTACGTAGCGGGCTGACCGCCTTCCTCTTCCAATACTTCCTTCAGGCCGGCTTGTTCTTCGTCGTTCCGCTCTTCCTGTCGGTCGCCCTCGGTCTCTCTGCTATTCAGACCGGTATTCGACTGCTGCCGCTGTCGATCACCCTGCTACTGGCCGCCGCGGGGATACCCAAGGTCTTCCCGAATGCTTCTCCGCGCCTCGTTGTGCAAGTCGGCTTCCTCGCGCTGTTCGCGGGCATCGTGATGCTCGTAGTCGCCCTTGAATCTGGCGCCGGCCCCGAGATCGTGACCGGGCCGATGCTTCTCGCCGGTCTCGGCGTCGGCGCGCTGGCATCGCAACTCGGCAGCGTCACTGTCTCGTCGGTCTCCGACGAAAATAGCGGCGAGGTCGGGGGCATTCAGAACACGGTGACGAACCTCGGGGCGTCGATTGGTACCGCACTGGCCGGTGCAGTACTCATATCGACTCTGACCGCGTCGTTCATCAGCGGGGTAGAGAGCAATCCGGAAGTTCCCAAGGAAGTCGTGTCCAGTGCGCAGGTGAAGCTCGCCGGCGGCATTCCGTTCATCTCCGACAAGGACCTCCGGGCCAGTCTCGACCAGGCGGGCGTGCCTCCCGAGACCACCGATGCGATCGTCGACGAGAACGCGAGCGCGCGCCTCGACGGTCTACGCGCGTCGCTTTCGCTGCTCGCGGTCGTCGCACTCATCGCGCTGTTCTTCAGTCGGCGGCTCCCCACGCGGCAGCCGGCCGGAGCAGTTGCACAAGAAGGCTCGACCTGAGGGAGTCGCCACCGCCGGGCGTCAGTTCGAGGCGGCGGCGAAGGTGTACGTCGCGATCGTCGAGGCGGGAAGGTCGATCCGCCATGTGCCGGACTCTGTGCGGCCGGGGGGTGAAGCCGGCTGGAGGTTGCTCGCCGCGTTCGTCACGATCGACCCGGTCGGCGCGACGGCGGGTCCCGGCAGCTGCAACGCGAACGCCGAGTGCTGCCGCGAGTCGTTCCACGTCACGAGGGTCCAGCCGCCGTTGGTCGCGAATGCCATCGCGTGGACACCCTGGGGTGCGCCGGTGACGTCGTGTCGTACCGCTCCGGGTCTGACGTAGCGACTGAACTGACCGAGCGCGTAGAAGCGCTTGGTGGCGAAGATCGTCGTCGGGCCGTCTGCAGGCGCTTGCTGGTCGTAATACAGCAAACCGTCGTTGAAGCCCTTCGTGTTCAACCGACTTGGGCACTGCGGGTCGGCGCGCGGATCGCAGCCGAGCACCGGTGAGAGCGCGGTCCACCAATACCACGCGCTGTCGCCGGCGACGGTGAGATCGGCGCCGATCTGGTCGGCGAGCCACAGGCCTTGTGTGATCGTGGGGTCGTACTCCGCGCCGAAGCTCGAGGCGACGCCGCCCGAACCCTTGTAACAACAGATCTCGGTCATCCAGGTCGGCCGGTCGAATCGCGCCGACAGGGGCGGCATGAGCCTGCGGAGCGCGTCGTCGGGAAAGTCGTAGGTGTGGTGCGCGATCGCGGCGACGTAGCCCACGGTGTCGGGAACCGAGAGCCACTGCGGGACCTCACTCGCCGTGAGCGCGTCTGCGGTGGTCTCGTCGGCGATGACCTTGGCCCAGGGTGTCCGGCGGGCGAGCGCGGCACCGACGGCCTGTACGACGGTTGCGCGCTGCGCGACTGGGACTTGCATTCCTTCCTGACCGCAAGACGGGAACGAGTCGTCGGGCTCGTTCATCGGGCTCACGTACTGCAACTCGATGTGCTGGTTGTCGCGAAGTGATTCGACGATGCCGGCGAGGTACTCGCCGTAGGCCGATTCCATGCCGGGCTTCAGCTGACCGCCGCACGCTTTGGCGTTCGTCGTGAAGGCGGGCGGGGCACTGTTCACGAAGCCCGTCAGGATCGGAACGTGCGCGTCGCTCGCGAGGCGCAGGAATGTCAACCCCGCGGTGTCGGCCGGATATTGCTTCGGTGCCCGATCGGCGGTGGTGACGCCTTCGCCACCGCCCCCGATGTTGTACCGGTAGCCCGATAGCTCGATTCCGCCGGGCGAGAACAGCATCCGGCCCACCTCGTTTTGGACCGACTCCGGAAATTTCGCGAGATCAATCGGCCACCACGCCCCGGACGCCCCGAAGCCGGCGATCGTCTGTCTCGCCTCCGGGCTCACGGTGACGACAGGCAGATTTGCGCTGCTCACCAAGGGGACCGTCGTTGCAGGCGCGCCGCTGGTCTCCGGAGGGTGCTTCGCCGCGGAAGAGCCCGAGGAGCACGCGCCGGCGGCCAGCGCCAGCGCGGTCACGATGGCACCGGCTCCGAGCAGCCCGCGCGATCTCGACACCAGAGGATCATTGCATCGGGTGCGCCCCCGCACACCTGCGCCGGGAACTACAGCTAGTCGGCGGCTTCGACGCCCTTGCCGTGGAGCATTGTGTGCCACGCGACGGCCGGAGCGCCCTTCCAGCCCCGGTCCTTCACGGTCTGGGCGAACTCCGCGCCCGCGATCGAGAGGCCCGCGACACCGAGAAGAATCTCGAATCCCCAGGCGAGGCTGAGCCAAGCGCCGGTGAGGCCGAGGATCAGGCCGTAAGGCACCCACGACAGCCCCCAAAGGCCGATCCCCAACCGCAAGCGCACACCGCCATTCTTCCAGACCGGCGCTCGCGGACCGCGCCCGGGTCGGGCATCATGCGCCGTGCTGATCCTTATGAGTGGGCTTCCGGGCGTCGGGAAGTCGGCGCTCGCCGACGAGCTCGGACGACGACTTCCGGCGTGCGTTGTGTCGGTCGACCCGATCGAGGACGCGATGTTGCGGGCCGGTCTGCGGCAGTCGTTCGAGACCGGAGTGGCCGCGTACGAGGTCGGCGCGACGGTTGCCGCCCATCAACTCGCCCTGGGGCTGGACGTGATTGCCGACGCCGCGAACTACCTCGAGGTTGGCCGAGACATCTGGCGGCGGGCGGCATCTTCGGCCAACGCGAGCATCCGCGTCGTACACGTGATCTGTGACGACGAAGCCCTCCACCGTCGCCGCCTTACCCAACGTGACCGCGGCCTGTCCCGATATCCGGAACCGACCTGGGACGAAGTCGAACGACGTCGATTGGAGACCGAACCGTGGACAGAGGACCATCTGGTCGTTGATTCCGGTCACGCGTTGTCAGTCAATGTCGACGCATGCCTTCGGTACCTCGGAGCCTGATCGCCCCAACGGCGTCGCTTCCCGTCCGCCTCGTGCGCAATCCCTAGCCGCGATCTCGCGCCGGGCTCCGGCCCGCGCCAAGATTGCGAGGTCGAAAGAGCGAATTTGGGTTGGTGTCATGGTCAAGCTGACCGAGGACATGCGGCGCGTCGTCGAGGCGGAGCTCGGCTTCATCGCGACGGTCTGTCCCGACGGCACGCCCAACCTGTCACCCAAGGGCACGATCGCGGTGTGGGACGACGATCACCTGGTCTTCGCCGACCTGCGCTCCCCGGGAACCGTCGAAAACTTGAAGTCGAACGCGAGCATCGAGATCAACGTGGTCGACCAGCTCGTCCGGAAGGGTTACCGCTTCAAGGGCACCGCCGTGGTGCACACCGACGGCGATGCCTTCGATCGCGGTGTGGAGTTCTACGAGCGGCGCGGCACCGTCCGAGCACGCGAGCGCATCCGCGGCATCGTGGTCGTCACCGTCGAACGGGCGCAGCCGGTCACCTCGCCGTCCTACGACATCGGCCTCACCGAAGACGAGTTGCGCGAGAGCAACCTCCGCCGGCTCAACGCCCGCCGGGACTGAGCCGCCGGCGTCGCTTCCACGTTGGCGCGTCTATGCTGGGGAGAATGGCATTCTCCGAAGAGACCGGGCGGCCGCAGCAGCTCGTCGCGGCGGCCCGTGCGTTGGCGAACGAAACCGGGAGCGCCGCGTTTACGGTTGCGCAGCTCGCCGGGCGCGCGGGCCTGTCGCTGAAGGCGTTCTACTCGTGCTTCCGGAGCAAGGACGACCTGCTGCTCGCACTCCTGGCGGAGGACAGCCGTATCGGCGCCGACGCGCTCGCCGCCCGCATCGGCGCGAAGACCGGGCCGGACGCCCTGCGGGCATACGTGTCCGAGCTGTTCGACATGGTCACATTGCCGGGCGCGATCGGATACGCGGGCGTGCTGGTGCGCGAGCACCGTCGACTGACGGAATTCCACGACGACGAGCTTCGCGACGCGCTGGCCCCGCTCGTCGATCTGCTCGCGGCTCAGATCGAGTCCGACGACGCGAAGCGGGACGCGCGCACGATGTTCGCGGTGTTGCTCGACGGCATCCACGACATCGTCGTCGGCCGCGTCGCCGACGCGCCGGAACTCGCGCGATACCTGGAGCGTTTCTGCACCGAAGGCATCGGGTACCGATGACGGCCACCTTCCTTCCCGAACCGGAGCCGCGCGTTCGCAGCTACACGATCATCTCCGTGGATGATCATTTGATCGAGCCGGCGCATTGCTTCGAGGGCCGGCTCCCCGGCACGCTCCAGGAGCGTGCGCCGCGCGTCGTCACGCTCGACGACGGCCGCGAAACGTGGATCTACGAAGACAACTTCTATCCGCAGGTGGGGCTCAATGCCGTCGCCGGCCGCCCGAAGGCGGAGTGGAGCATGGAGCCGGCGCGCTTCGACGAGATGCGGCGCGGGTGTTACGACATCGAGGCTCGTGTCGCCGACATGGATGTGGACGGAATCCAGGCGACGCTCTGCTTCCCCTCGCTCATCGCGGGATTCGCGGGCACGATCTTCGCGAAGAGCAAGGACCCCGAGCTCGGTCTCGCGGCGATGCGCGCGTGGAACGACTGGCACATCGATGAGTGGGCCTCGCCGCATCCCGACCGCGTGATTCCTCTACAGCTCGCGTGGGTGAACGACCCGAGTGTGGCTGCCGCCGACATCCGCCGCAACGCCGAGCGCGGTTTCAAGGCAGTCAGCTTTCCCGAGAATCCCGTCGACATCGGTCTGCCTCCCATGCTCGACCGGCACTGGGATCCCTTCCTGCGCGCGTGCGAGGAGACGGAGACCGTCGTCTGCCTCCACAACGGGTCGTCGTCGTGGACGGCGGCCCGGTCACCCGGCGCGCCTCTCGAGCTGTACACGAGCCTCTTCCCGGTCAACGCGCTCGTCACCGCCGCGGACTGGCTGTGGGCGCAGGTACCCACCCGTTTTCCCGGGATCAAGATCGCGTTCTCCGAAGGCGGCATCAGCTGGGTGCCGATGCTGATCGACCGGATCGACTACGTGCTCGACCACTCGGCGGTCGGTTCGCACGGTTGGGACGACCGGTCGATCTCGCCGACCGACGCTCTGCGCCGCAACTTCTGGTTCTGCACCATCGACATCGGGTCCACGTTCGCGCTGCGCGAGCACATCGGGATCGACCACATCTGCATCGAGAGCGACTATCCGCACGCCGATTCGACCTGGCCCGACACACAACCCAGCGCGGCCGCCGCGCTCGCGGGCCTACCCGCGGACGTGATCCGCAAGGTGACGTGGGAGAACGCATCCAAGCTCTTCCGGCACCCCGTTCCCGAACCGCTGCAAACCCCGTAGCCCTCCACCACCGCAAGGAGCCTTGATGTACACCGACGACGCCGTCACCGCCGGCCAAGACGATCCCGGCCTCGACGTCTTCTCGCAACGCTGCGCCGACGACCCGCACCCCGTGTACCACGCGGTGCACGAGCGCTGTCCCGTTGTTCGCGAGGGGGGGATATTCGGTCCGAGCGTGACGATCTCCCGCTACGACGACGTCCTGTGGGCGCTCAAGCATCCCGAGGTCTTCTCGTCGAAGAACGTCGTCAACATCGGCAACGACGTGCCACTGATCCCGTTGTCGGTCGATCCGCCCGACCACGCGAAGTACCGGCGGCTCCTCGAC
>DATJAA010000135.1:0-2114 GCA_035516815.1 Acidimicrobiia bacterium
TCGCCCGCCTCCGCCGCGCGCTGGCTCAGATAGTCGGAGAGAAGCAGGTTGTTCGCCCGGGAGAACTCGAACGCGCGCTCACGTATCTTCGGGTTTCGCATTGCGTAGAGCTGGAATTCGAGCATGACGATGCGAAACTCGGCGTCGCGATCGACCATCGCACGCCAGTGTTCGGTGACCTCGGCGACATCGAAGTCGCCGAACGGTGGGTCGGTGCCGGGCACCTCGTCGAACTCCGCGAGCATGCGCTCGTTGAGACGGACACAGACTTGGTGGAGGAGTTCCTCTTTGTCCGCGAAGTGCTTGTAGATCGCACCGCGCGTGTAGCCGGCTGTTTCGGCGATCTCGTCGAGCGACGCCCCGTGGAACCCGCGCTTGGCGAAGACCGACGCGGCCGCATCGAGCAGCGCGTCCTTCGTGCGCTGCCGGCGTCGTTCGGGAGTCCAACGCTCGACGGTCATGCCGACATCCTCGCACGTCCCGGTGACGACCTTGACACCAAGATACGGTAGCGTATCTTAGTGACGTGCTCGTATCTCAGCAGTGGAAGCAGGGGCGCCGGTGCTGACGGCGGTCGACGTGACGAAGCACTACGGGTCACGCCCTGCGCTCACCGGCGTCTCTTTCGAGGTGGCTGCGGGCGAGGTGTTCGCCCTGCTCGGCCCGAACGGTGCCGGCAAGTCCACCCTCGTCTCGATCGTTGCCGCGTTGCGGCCACCCGACTCGGGCCGCGTCTTCGTCGACGGCATCGATGCCGTTGCGGATCCGAGCCGGGTTCGGCGGCGCATCGGACTGGCGTCTCAGGAGACCGCGCTCTACGAGGTGCTCACCGTGCGCGAGAACCTCGCCTTTTTCGGCGAGCTCGTCGGTCTCGGTCGCCGGTCCCGTGCCGCGCGTATCGACGAGCTCGCCGCCGCGCTTCGGCTGGAACCGCTCCTCGACCGGGCCGCGCTCCAACTGTCCGGCGGCGAGCGACGTCGCCTGCACATTGCGATCGCGTTCCTGAACCGCCCTTTGCTGCTGCTACTCGACGAGGCGACCGTCGGAGCCGACATCGAGACCCGCGCCGCGCTGCTCGAGGTCGTGCGACGCGCGGCCGGCGACGGCGCGGCCGTCTTGTATTCGACTCATTACCTGCCCGAGGTCGAGACGCTCGACGCAACGGTCGGGATTCTCGTCGACGGTCGGATGATCGCGGCGGCCCGTGTCGACGACCTCGTCGCCGCGCACGGGTGCTGCGCGGTCGAGCTCTCCTTCGACGGAGTGCCACCCGCGGTCGACCTCGGTGACCTGCGGGCGAGCGTCGACGGTTCCGTTATCCGAGTCGACACGCCCGACCCCGTCCGGGCCGTCCCGTTGATCATCAGCCGGCTCGGTGTGCTCGCGGGGAGTTTGTGCGGGGTCGAAGTGTTACGCCCCAGTCTCGACAGCGTGTTCCTCACACTGACCGGCCGCCGGTTCGTCTCGGAGAGCGTCGATGTCAGCGCGGCGTAGCCTCGCCATCGCGCGCAACGAATTGCGCGTGCTGCGGCGCGACCCGATGCCGCTCGTCGTGCTGCTCGTCATGCCGCTCGTGATGGCGCCGCTGTTCGGTGCGACCTTTCGCGCCGCGCTAGTGCTGTCGGGTCATCCGCACGCTTCCGGCGCCGACTTCGCGATCCCGGCCCAGATGGTCGAGTTCGGGTTCTTCCTCGCGCCCTTCACCGGCTTCCTCTTCTTTCGCGACCATGGATGGAAGACGTGGTCACGCCTGCGTGCGAGTCCCGCAACATCGGCCGACATCATCGTCGGCAAGGCGTTGCCAATGGTCGCGCTCGGCATGCTGCAGATCGCGATCTTGTTCGCCTTTGGTGCCATGACGTTGCACCTGCACCTGCACGGCGAGGCGCTGCCGGTCGTGGCGGTCTCGTTCGTCTATGTCTGCTGCGCGGTGGCGGTCGGCGTTGCACTCACTGCGATGTTGCGTACCACCCAGCAGCTCAACGCGCTCGGCTTCCTGGGGGCGACGCTCCTGGGTGCGATAGGTGGGGCCCTCGTTCCTCTCAGCACACTGCCGGGCTGGACTCGGCGGATTGCACCGGCCGCGCCGCAGTACTGGGCGATGCGCGCGACGC
>DATJAA010000136.1:0-20583 GCA_035516815.1 Acidimicrobiia bacterium
CGAATACGGCGCGCAAACCCGAAGCCGGCTGCAGGAGCTCGAAGAGCACGCCGAGCGCTCGGCGCGCCTCGATGCGGCGCTCCGCGGCGCGCAGGAGGAGGTCGTCCGCGCCGCGCGCGCATTGTCCAAAGCTCGCCGCGCCGCCGCGCCGCGTCTCGCCGAAGCGGTGACGGAACGCCTTCGTGAGCTCGCCCTACCCCAAGCCTCGTTCTCGATCGAGATCGATTCCGGGTTCGGGCCCGACCAGATCGGCGACGACGGCGGCGACGAGGTTGTGTTCCTCCTCGCACCGAACCCGGGGGAGCCGGCTCGGCCGCTCGCCCGAGCCGCGTCGGGTGGCGAGCTCTCGCGGACGATGCTCGCGCTGCGGGTCGTGTTGTCGGAAGCGCCACCGACCCTGGTCTTCGACGAGGTCGACGCGGGCATCGGCGGCGAGGCGGGTGCCGCGGTCGGGCGCGCCCTCGCATCGTTGGGCGGCCACCATCAGGTGCTGTGCGTCACCCATCTCCCACAGGTGGCCGCGTTCGCCGACGCGCACGTACACGTCGAAAAGCGCGAAGTGAAGGGGCGGACGATCGCCGGAGCGACGCTGCTCCTCGACGACGCGCGCGTCAACGAGATCTCGCGGATGCTCGCGGGGGTTGACAGTTCCGCGCACGCGCGGGGTCACGCCCGCGAGCTGGTCGACCGTTCGAGCACCGAGCGCGACGCGGCACGCCGGCGCGCGCGACGCGTGGGCGTCGAGTCGTGAGACTTCCCGGCCGGCGCCGATCGGTTCGTTCGGGCGCCCGCCGCGTGATCGGAGTGGCGCGCGTCGGGCCGCGCACGAAGCACCTCGCGACCCGGGTCGGCAAGGGTGAGATCGCGATCATCGACCATCGCGACATCGATCGTGTCGCGGCCGACAGCCTTCTCTCGGCCGGCGTCACCGCGATCGTGAACGCCGACCAGTCGATCTCGGGTCGTTACCCGAACGGTGGGCCCGCGCGCATCGTCGCCGCGGGCGTGCCGCTGCTCGACGCCGTGGGCGCCGGTGTCATGGAGTCCGTGCACGACGGCGACGTTGTCGAGATTCGCGACAGCGCGCTGTGGCGAGACGGCGAGAAGATCGCCGCGGGCGACCTTCTGACGGCCGACGAGATCGAGCAACGTGGCGAGGAGGCGCGACAACGCGTAGGTCTCGAGCTGCGCAACTTCGCGCGCAACACGCTCGAATACATCGAGCGCGAGGCCGAGCAGACCTTCGAGCCTCTCGCGCTGCCTCCACTCGAAACCAAAATCCGCGGCCGCCACGCGCTGGTGGTCGTTCGCGGCCTCGACTACGAGCGCGACCTCCGCGCCCTGCGCGCGTACATACGCGAATACCACCCGGTCCTCATCGCGGTCGACGGTGGCGCCGATGCACTCATCGACGCCGGCCGGAAACCCGACATCATCATCGGCGACTTCGACTCGCTCTCTCCCGTCGCGCTCCACTGTGGTGCCGAGCTGGTGCACCACGTGCATCCCGACGGCCGGGCGCCGGGCGGCGAACGCCTCGCGGAGTCGCGCGTGCCCTACCGGAATTTCGTGGCGGAGGGGACGAGCGAGGACGCCGCCCTCTTGCTCGCCTTCGAGGCAGGTGCCGACCTCATCGTCGCGGTCGGGACGCACGCGACGATGGTCGAGTTCCTCGACAAAGGCCGGCGGGGGATGGCGTCTACGTTCCTCACCCGTTTGCGGCTCGGTCCGATCCTCGTGGACGCGAAGGGTGTGAACCAGCTGTACCAGGGGCACATCCGCCGCCGCGACATGCTGTTTCTGGTCGTCTCCGCGGTCGCGGCAATGGTGGCGATGGTGTACGCATCCCATTCGCTGCGCGTCTTCCTCGACGGGTTCCGTTTGATGTTCGACGACACGTGGTCACGCGTGCGCGGTTGGTTCTGACCTTGATCAACTTCCGGTTCCATCTGGTCTCGTTGATCGCGGTGTTCCTCGCGATGGGTCTCGGCATCCTCGTCGGGTCGACGGTCGTCGACCAGGTCATCGTCGATCGCCTCGATCGCGAGATTCGAGACGTCTCGCACGAGTCGAACCAGCTGAAGAGCGACAACAGCCGGCTGAAGGACCAGGTTTCGAAGCTGAACGACTTCTTGAACAAGTCCTCCGCCTACGCGGAGGAGCAGCGTTTGCTGGCCGTGCCGATCGCGATCGTCGCCGACAAGGGCGTCGATTCCGGCGCGGTGCACAACGCGCTCGACGCGGTCCGCCAAGCAGGCGGCGACGTGCCCGGCGTGTTGTGGCTCACCGACAAGTGGCAGCTCAACTCGCCGAAGGACCTCGCGTCGTTGCAGTCGGCCGTGCACGTCACGGGCGACGTCGCCGCGTCGCGGATGGCGGCGCTGCGTCTGCTCGCCGCGCGGCTGTCGGAACCGCCCGGATCCCGGTCCGGAACCCGGCGCGACGTGATCGAGCCGTTGCGTTCGGCCGGCTTCCTCGACTTCACGGACGGCAAGAAGTCGGCGCTCGCATCGTTTCCGGTGCGGGCGTCGCGGGTTCTGGTCGTCACGGGAACCGACAGTCATCTCGCCGCCACCGACTCGCTCGTCGATCTGATCCAGTCGTTCATCGCCCAGAAGGCACCGACGGTGGTAGGCGAGGTGTACGACGAGTCGTCCGGCGACCCCGCGCCGCCGCGCGGCTCCGCGATCGATCCGGTGCGGGGTAATCCGGCGATCGCCAAGCGCGTCTCGACGTTCGACGACGGCGAGCTGCCCCAGGGTCCGCTCACCGCGGTCGTGGCCCTCGAGCAGATCGCCGACGGGACGGTCGGGCACTACGGCTACGGCAAGGGCGCCGACGAAACGCTTCCCCCGTACTCGCCGTGAGCGTCGTTCTCGCCCTCGTCGTCGGCTTCGTCGCGGCACGGCTCCTGGTCCACGCCACACGCGACTTGCTCCGGGCGCCGGTACTCGAACGGCAAAACCATCGCGGCCGGGCCGTGCCGACGGCCGCGGGGATCATCGCGGTGGTGGCGGTCGTCCTGATCGAGGCCGGGCGCTCGATCTTCGGCGCATTCGGCGTCGGCCAGACTCCGGCGAGCCCGATCCGGATGCTCGTCCTGCTCGCGTGCGTGGGTTTCGCACTGCTCGGCCTGTTCGACGATCTCGTCGGGACGCAATCGGATCAGCGATTCAGGGGACACCTCGGCGCGCTCGTACGCGGGCGGGTCACGACGGGCGTCGTGAAGATGCTCGGCGGAGCCGGTCTCGCGATCGTCCTCGTCAGCGCGGGCCGAGGTCACGGTGACGGCGTGCGGGTCGTCGCCGACGCGCTCCTCGTCGTGCTCGCGGCCAACCTCTGCAACCTCTTCGATCGCGCGCCCGGGCGCGCGATCAAGGTCGCGCTGCTCGCATGGTTACCCGTCGCGCTCGTCGCGCGCGACGACTCCATCGGAGTCGCGATCGCGCCTGTGATCGGCGCCTTCGCCGCGCTGCTCGCCGACGATCTCCGCGAGCGCCTGATGCTCGGCGACACGGGTGCGTACGCGCTGGGCGCGGTGATCGGGCTCGCGGTCGTGGCGGAATGCTCCCCGACCACTCGTACCGCGGTCCTCGCCGTCCTCGTCGCGTGCACCATCGCGAGCGAGGTCCTGTCGTTCAGCCGCGTGATCGAACGGATCGGTGTGCTGCGGCGCCTCGACGATCTTGGCCGCGGAGGGTGAGAAATTCTTGCGGCAGGACAACGTGACGTGTGCTCGGTCCGCGCCGGCGTGCGCCGGTCACCGTAACCGTCGCATGCGGGTGCTACCGTCGCCGTGGCGGTGTCGGGTGTCTTCCGAAGGGGCATGTGCGTGGCAAAGCACGTCTTCGTGACCGGTGGAGTTGCATCGAGCCTCGGCAAGGGGCTCACGGCCTCGTCGCTTGGTCGACTGCTCAAGAGTCGTGGCCTGAAGGTCACGATGCAGAAGCTCGACCCCTACATCAACGTCGACCCCGGCACGATGAACCCCTTCCAGCACGGCGAGGTGTTCGTCACCGACGACGGCGGCGAGACCGACCTCGACCTGGGGCACTACGAGCGCTTCGTCGACGTACCGCTCACGCGGCGTTCCAACGCCACGACCGGGTCGATCTACCAATCGGTGCTCGCCAAGGAACGCAAGGGCGAGTACCTCGGCGAGACTGTGCAGGTCATCCCGCACATCACGAACGAGATCAAGCAGCGGATCCTCGCGCTCGCGAGCGACGACGTCGACGTCGTGATCACCGAGGTCGGCGGCACCGTCGGCGACATCGAGATCCTGCCGTTCCTCGAGGCAATCCGGCAGTTCCGCAAGGACGTCGGCCGCGAGAACGTCTTTTACGTGCACGTCACGCTCGTGCCGTACATCGGTCCGTCGGGCGAGCAGAAGACCAAGCCCACGCAGCACTCGGTCACCGAGCTCCGGGGCCGGGGGATCCAGCCCGATGCCATCGTCTGCCGGAGCGACCGGCCCATCTCGAAGCGGCTGAAAGAGAAGATCTCGCAGTTGTGCGATGTGCCCGAGGCCGGCATCGTCACGGCCGTCGATGCCGACGTGCTGTACGAGATCCCGCTCGTGCTGCACGACGAAGGTCTCGACGACTATGTGTGCAAGGTGCTGCACCTCGACCAGCACGAAGCCGACCTGTCCGAGTGGACCGCACTCGTCGAGCGCGTCCGGGCCGCGCAGGAAGACGTCCGGATCGGGCTCGTCGGCAAGTACATCAATCTGCCGGACGCGTACCTGTCCGTCGTCGAGGCGTTGAAGCACGGTGGTTACGCGTGCGGCGCCAACGTGCTCATCGACTGGATCGCCGCCGACGACGCGGAGGGCCTGCTCGCCGAGGAACGCCTCCACCACCTCGACGGCATCGTCGTTCCCGGCGGGTTCGGGATGCGCGGCATCCCCGGAAAGATCGAGGCCGCGGGATATGCGCGCACCAACGGGATCCCGTTCCTCGGCCTCTGTCTCGGGCTGCACTGCGCAGTGATCGAGTTCGCGCGAGACGTGTGCCTGCTCGAGAACGCGAACAGCTCTGAGTTCGACCCGAGTTCCCCGCATCCGGTCATCGACCTGATGGACGAGCAGAAATCGGTGGTCGACATGGGCGGGACGATGCGCCTCGGCGCGTATCCCGCCAAGCTCGCGTCCGGCACTCGTGTGCGCGAGATCTACGGCGAGGAGGTCGTCTACGAACGTCACCGCCATCGCTACGAGTTGAACAACCGTTACCGGCAAGCTCTCGAAGACAATGGCATGGTGCTTTCGGGGACGTCGCCTGACGATCTGCTCGTCGAGTTCATCGAGCTGCCCCTCGAGACACACCCGTTCTTCGTCGCGACCCAGGCGCACCCCGAGTTCAAGAGTCGCCCCAACCGGCCGCACCCGTTGTTCGCGGCCTTCGTCAAGTCCGCGCTCGAGCGAGCGGAAGGGCGCCTCCCGCGTTTGCCGATCGCCGAGACCGCGCCGGCACTGGGCACGTGAGTTCGTGGTCACGAGCACCGGGCCCGTGCCCGGTCGAGTGACCGCACGGGAACTGCGGTCGCCGAGCCCGACCGACATCGAGCAATGACCGACGAGTTGGCGAAACTGCTCGCCGAGCACGACGACTGGTTGGCCGTCGAGCGTGGGTTGGCGGTGAACTCGCTGGTTGCCTACCGGCGTGACCTGCGCCGGTACGAGGCGTTCCTGCGCGCCCGCGGTGAGGTGGATCCCGCCGAGATCGGCGAGAGCGTCGTCCACGAATACGTTCGCTCGCTCGAAGCGCTCACCGACGCCGACGGCACGCGTCGGCTCGCAGCGTCATCGGTTGCGCGTGCACTGGTAGCGGTTCGATCGTTCCATCGGTTCTGCACCCGCGAGGGGTTCGTCGAGCGCGATCCGAGCGAAGAGGTCGGCGCGCCACGGGTACCGGCGGGAATACCCAAGGCGCTCGCCGAAGAGGAGGTCGAGCGGCTGCTGCACGCGGTGACGGGCGACGATCCGCTCGCCCAACGCGACCGCGCGCTCCTCGAGCTGCTCTATGCCACGGGGATCCGCATCAGCGAGGCCGTCGGCCTCGACCTCGACGACCTCGATCTCGACGACGGCGTGTTGCGAGTGCTGGGAAAGGGGTCGAAGGAACGGGTCGTGCCGGTCGGGCGGCGGGCGCGCCGCGCGGTGGAGGTATATCTGCGTGACGGCCGGCTCGTGCTGCGGCACGCGCGCTCCCGGCGATCGACGCGCGACGGCGACGCGGTGGTTCTGAACGCGCGCGGCGGGCGGATCTCGCGCCAATCGTGCTGGTCGATCGTGCGACGGGCGGGCGTGCGGGTCGGCCTCGACGCCCACCTCTCTCCGCACGTCTTGCGGCACTCGTGCGCGACCCACATGCTCGATCACGGCGCCGACCTCCGTGTCGTTCAAGAGCTCCTCGGCCACGCGAGCATCTCGACCACGCAGGTGTATACGAAGGTGTCCCCGGACCGATTGCGCGCGGCATACGACGCCGCCCACCCGCGCGCGCATGCGACCACAGAAAGCGCCCGAACGGGGGGTCGGACCAGGCGGTAATCCGCCGGGTGCGGGGTAGGCTCCCGCCATGCCAGAGACGACGGACGCGAACCGGCACTCCCAATTGACGGCCGAACGCGACCGAGTTCTGGGCGAGCTGCGAGCACTCGGTGTCGACCGGAGTTCCTACGACGAAGGCTTCGCGGATTCCGGCCAGGTCACCGCCGAACGAGGCGAGGTCGACGCACTCGCGGGTTCGCTGCGCGAGACCCTGCTCGACATCGACTCCGCGCTCGCGAAGCTCGAGGCGGGCACGTACGGCCGCTGCGAGCTCTGCGGCGAGGACATCCCCGAGGCCCGGCTGGAGGCGATGCCCGCCGCCAAGCTCTGCATCTCCTGCGCGTCCAAACGACGCTGACGCAGCTCGGGTGCACGTCGACAGCGTTACCGCCATCTTCTTCGCGGCGCTCATCGTCGCGATCATCCTGCACGAGATCAGCCACGGTGTCGTCGCCTTCCTGCTCGGCGACGACACCGCGAAACTCGCCGGCCGGCTGACGCTGAATCCGATCCCGCACATCGACCCGCTCGGTTCGATCATCCTGCCCGTCTTCGGCGCGCTCGCGCACGTTCCCGTCGTGGGGTGGGCGAAACCGGTACCCGTGAACCCGTCCCGGCTGCGGGAAGGCCGGCGCGACATGCTGCTCGTGTCCCTCGCCGGTCCGGGTACGAACTTCGCGCTCGCCGCAATCGCCGCAGTGATCGCGCGGTCGCAGTACCAGACGGTTCACGCGAGCTCTGTGGTGCTCGGAGATCTCTCGTTTCGGGTGCTGGTGCCGCTGCTGTTCGCGGAGGCGAACCTCTTTCTCGGGGTGTTCAACTTCTTGCCGATACCGCCGCTCGACGGCGCAGCGCTCATCGAGCGCGTTCTGCCGCGATCGTGGCTCCCGGGTTGGTACCGGCTCCGCCCGTACGGAATTCTGGTCCTATTCCTGCTCGTGTTCAGCACCGACGTGCTCAGCCGGGCGTTCGATCCGTTCCTCTCCCACCTGTACCGTTTCGTTCTGCAGTGACTCGGGTCCGCCATCTCGTCGCGCGATTCTTCGGCTCGCTGCGGGCACGACCGCTCGGCGACGCGGATCGAGCGCTCGTGCGCACGACGCTGGACCAAGAGGAGTTCGGATGCTGGGAACGGCTCGGCCGCGCCGACCGGGCCGAGTCGGTGGCGACGGCGCGAGCCGCGATCGCGCAGCTCGGTCCGGAACCCGAGTCGCGTTGGATCGCCGCCGCCCTCCTGCACGACGTCGGGAAGGCGGAGACGGCCCTCGGTCCGTACCGACGGGCCGCCGCGACCGTCGTTGCCACGATGGCCGGAAGCCGCCGAGCCCGGGGCTGGCAGGGTGGGATCGGGCGCTACGTCAACCACGACGTCCTCGGCGCGGCGGGGCTGGAGGCAGCCGGAGCACGCCGCGAAGCGGTCGAATGGGCCGCTGTCCATCATCGGCCGGAGCTGTGGGCCTCGACCTCGATCCCACCCGAAATCTGCCGGATCCTGGCGGCAGCGGACGGTGAACCGCTCCAGGAGTGAACTTCGGCACACGGCACGCCGATAGAGCAGACGTGCGGCATTCGACCGACACCTACTTCGTGCGGCTCGACGGAGGGTCGCCACCCGCGGGGCAGGCCCCTCCGGGTAAGGAGTCGCGCCGGTCGCGCAGCCGGAACCCGCGATTCGAGCCCGAGCCCACGCCTCGCCGCCGGCGCCGGCGCCGCCAATTCTCGGGTCGCAACGTGTTCATCGCGCTGTTGGTCGTCGGCCTCGCTACGTGGACCTTCTGGGCTTCGCAGCGCCCCGGCGGCGTATCGGGAACGGTGAAGGACTGGATCCACCACGTGCGTGGTGACGTTGCGCAGGTGAGCTCCGACCCGGATCTCACCACAGCCCGCAACTTCTACAACGCGCAGTACACGGCGACGCACGCCTACCCGCAGATGTCCGAGGCGGATCTCACCGGTGCAGGGATCGGCGTCGGCGTCACAATTGACTGGTGCAGCCCTCAGGCCGTCGTGATCCAGGGTGCGGCGGGCGGCGGCGACGTGAGCCGGCTGCTACTCGCCGGCAAGGATCTGGGTGAGGTCACCGGCAAGTACGGCTGTCCGGGCGACCTCGCCGATCCGGTGCCCTGGAAATAGCGCGGCTCAGACCGGGCGGGGCAGGAGCCCGGCGGCCCGGCACGCGCGTGCGAGCACCGGCTCGGCGATGGTCTCCGCCGCGTCGGCCCCTGCGCCCAGGCGCCGATCGACCTCGGCCGGATCGGCGGCCAGCTCGGCGTAGCGCTCCTGAACCGGGCGGAGGAATTCGATGACCGCTTCGGCGACGGCCGTCTTGAGCGCGCCGTACTGCAGGCCCTCGAACTCCGCTTCGACCTGCGCAATGGTGCGGCCCGTCACCGCGCAGTAGATCTCGATGAGATTCGAGACTCCCGGTTTGGCTTCGCGGTCGTGGCGCACGTCGGAGCCCGAGTCGGTGACGGCCGACTTGATCTTGCGCTCCACGACTTTCGCCGGATCGAGAACGAGGACCGTCCCCTGCGGTGAGTCCTCGGATTTCGACATCTTGTTGTCGGGACGCTGGAGGTCCATCACGCGGGCGCCGACGGTGGGAAACGTCGCCTTCGGTACCACGAACGTGTCGCCGAAGCGGCCGTTGAACCGCATCGCGATGTCGCGTGCGAGCTCCACGTGCTGACGCTGATCGTCGCCGACGGGGACCTCGGCCGTGTCGTACAACAAGATGTCGGACGCCATCAGTACCGGGTAGTCGAAGAAGCCGACGCTGACGGACTCCACCCCCGCCTCGCCCTGCCGCGTTGTCTTGTCCTTGAACTGCGTCATGCGCCGCAGCTCGCCGAACGACGCGATGCAGTTCAGTACCCAGGTGAGCTCGGCGTGGGCGCGCACGTGGCTCTGCACGAAGAGCAGTGAGCGGGCGTCGTCGAGGCCCGCGGCCATCAGCATCGTCGCGAGCCGCCGCGTCGAGTCGGTCAGCTCGGCCGGTTCCCACGGCATGGTCATCGCGTGCAGGTCGACGACGCAGAAAACGGCGTCATGGTTGCGGGCCGATTCCGAGCCGGCTTCGGGCTGGCTGTCGACCCACCGGCGCACGGCCCCCAAGTAGTTGCCGAGGTGCATCTCGCCCGTGGGTTTGATGCCCGAGAACACGCGCGTCATGCCGGGGCACGTTACCGGTCGGCCGTAGGGTGCCTCGGGACGTTTCGGCTGGTGGTCACGCTGTAACACATTGCTGTGATTCGGTCCGGGTAATCTGCACCCGTGCCGTACGAGGTCTCGACGCCGGTCTTCGAAGGCCCGTTCGACCTGCTCCTGCACCTGATCCTCAAAGAGGAAGTCGATCTGTGGGAGATCTCACTGAGCCGCATCGTCGACGCCTTCTGCGCCGAGGTCGAGCGCATGGATCACGTCGACCTCGACCTCACGACCGAGTTCCTGCTCATCGCGGCGACGCTCGTCGAACTGAAAGCCCGGCGCCTCCTGCCCGGCCGCGACGACGTCGATCTCGACGAGGAGTTGATGCGCTTCGAAGAGCGCGATCTGCTGCTCGCGCGGCTGCTCGACTGCAAGACGTTTCAGGACGCGGCTCGCGTCATGCACGAGCAACTGCAGGCCGCGAGCCGCTCGATTGCGCGTACGGCCGGGCCGGAGGAACCGTTCCGCTCGCTGGCGCCCGATCCGCTCCAGCGCGTCGCGCTCGATGCCTTGGTGGCGGCGGCGCGCCGAGCGCTGGCGCCCAAGATCGTCGAGGAAGTGCAGACCGCGCACATCGCTCCGATCCGGGCCAGCGTGCGCGACGCGATCGACACCGTGCTCGCGCTGTTGCCCGAACACGGTGCCGTGCAGTTCCGCGAGCTGACGTACGGCGTAACCGAGAAGCTCGAGATCATCGTGCGCTTCCTCGCGATCCTCGAGCTGTTCAAGCAAGGCATGATCGATCTCGAGCAGGTCGAGAATTTCGGGGTCCTGACCGTGCGACCCCTCGCGGCCGGTGAACGGGTCGCCCTCGATCTCGCGTCGCTCGAGGAGTGGGGCGACGAGCCCGCCGGTCCGCGTCAGTCCGGTCCGGCGCAGCCGGCGCGGATCGAGGAGCAGGTGTGAGCAAGCGAGAGGTGTCGGTCGACATCGAGACGAGGCGCGCCGTCGAGGCCATTGTGCTCGCGGCGACGGAGCCGGTGCACCCCACCGTCATGGCCCAGCTGGTCGAGCTGCCCGTCGAGACGATCGACGAGCTGTGCTCGCAGCTGGCGGCCGAGTACGAGGCGCAAGGGCGCGGGTTCCAGCTCGCGCGGGTCGCCGGCGGGTACCGCTTCCAGACGCATCCCGACGCCTACCCCTACGTCGAGCGTTTCGTGCTCGACGGCCAGACCGCACGGCTGTCGGGCCCGGCGCTCGAAACGCTGGCGATCGTCGCGTACAAGCAGCCGGTGTCGCGTGCACAGTTGTCGGCGATCCGCGGCGTGAACGTAGACGCGACGCTGAAGACCCTCGTCGCACGGGGTTACGTCGACGAGATCGGCCACGATCCGTCGCCGGGCAACCCGTCGATGTTCGCGACCTCGCGGTTGTTCCTCGAGCGGCTCGGGATCGACTCGCTGAGCGATCTTCCCCCGCTGGCCGACTTCGTGCCGGAGTCGTCAGTCGTCGAGGCCCTCGAACGCGGCCTCCTCCTGCCGACGGGTGACGCGGCCGAAGCAGACGCGCCGGAGTCGAACCTCGCCGCAGGCACGGCCCGGGATTCGGCCGATCTCGACCTCACCGGCGAGTAGCCGCCGTGCCCGACCCGGGCGAGCGGCTGCAGAAGCTGTTGGCGCGCGCGGGATTCGGATCACGCCGATCCGCCGAACTGCTCATCGCGGCCGGCCGGGTCACGGTGAACGGCGAGGTTGCGGCGCTCGGACGCCGGGTCGACGCCGACCACGACCGGATCGCGGTCGACGGCGTACCGGTCGTGGTCGACGCGACGCTCGTGCACTGGTTGCTCAACAAGCCCGCGGGTTACGTGACGACCGCGAGCGATACTCACGGACGCCCCACCGTGCTCGATCTGGTTCCGGCCGACCCTCGCGTGTTCCCCGTCGGCCGCCTCGACCTTGAGACCGAGGGGCTCCTGTTGCTCACGAACGACGGCGAGCTCGCGCAACTGCTCACCCACCCGTCGCGCGGGGTCGAAAAGGAGTACTTCGCCGAGGTCGAGGGCCGGCCTACTCCCACCGCGTTGCGGACGCTCCGAGCCGGTGTCGAGCTCGACGACGGCATGACGCAACCCGCTCGGGTGAAGATCGTCCAGGAGTCGGGTGCCGGGACCACCGCGATCGCGCTCGTCGTGAAAGAGGGACGCAAGCGCATGATCCGCCGTATGTGCGCGGCCGTGGGTTGTCCCGTCGTGCGGCTCGCGCGTGTTCGCATCGGTCCGCTGCGCGACGCACGTCTTGCGCCCGGAGCGTGGCGGGCGTTGACGGCCGCCGAAGTCCGGGCGCTGTACGCGGCGGGGCTCGGGGCCGGGGAACCGGCGTCCGAGTAACGTGGCCAGCCGTGAGATTGCTGGCCCTGCGGGGCGCGACGACCTTCGCGGAGGACACGAAAGCCGAGATCGACGCCAAGACCCAGGCGCTGGTCGAAGAGATGCTCGGCCGCAACGACATCGGCCACGACGACCTCGTCAGCATCATCTTCACCGCCACCGACGACCTCACGGCCGAGTTCCCCGCGACGTCGGCCCGAGCGCTCGGCCTCGGCGACGTGCCCCTCCTGTGCGCGCGGGAGCTGGGCATCGAGCACGGCATGCAGCGCACGATCCGCGTGCTGATGCACTTCTACGGAGAGCAGAAGCGCGCCGACCTGCATCACGTGTACCTCGAGGGTGCGCGCACGCTCCGCGACGATCTGCCGGAATAATCGTGCGCATCGCGGTGATCGGCACGGGCCTCGTCGGCGGCTCGATCGGCCTCGCGCTGTCGGCGCTCGGCCACGAGGTCGTCGGGTTCGATCGCGACCCCGACCGACTGACGCGTGCGCGTGACATCGGCGCCATCGGGAAGGCCGCCCCCGACGCGGCGAGCGCGGCGAGCGGCGCCGACATCGCCTTCGTCGCCGTGCCGGTCGGGGCGATCGTGGCCGCGGTGCAGGAGTCGCTCGACGCGGGTGCCGCCCTCGTAACCGACGTGGGCTCGGTGAAGGGCCCGGTCGTCGCGGAGGTCGCGCGGCTATGTCCGGAGCACGCAGCCCGATTCATCGGCGGTCACCCGATGGCGGGCTCCGAGCAGGAAGGCATCGACGGTGCCCGGCCCGACCTCTTCGTCGGGGCCGCGTGGGTCGTGACGCCGACCGCGGACACGCCCGAAGACGCGTACACCTCCCTCGCCGGCGTGTTGCGAGACCTTCAGGCCGAGGTCGTCGCGGTCACGCCCGAGGAGCACGACGTGCTCGTCGCGTTCGTGAGTCACGTGCCACAGCTCGCGGCCTCGACGCTCATGGACGTCGCCACGACCCACGAGGCCCAGCATCGGGCGCTGCTTCGGCTCGCCGCGGGCGGATTCCGCGACATGACGCGCATCGCCGCGAGCCAACCGTCGATCTGGATCGACATTCTCACCTCGAACCGTGATGCCGTGCTCGGCGCGCTCGACGCATACCTCGTCCGGCTCCAGCATGCTCGCGACATCGTCGCGGCCGGTGATCGCGACGCGATCGAGGCGCTCTTGGCCCGAGCGCGGTCGTCGCGGCGGAATCTCCCGGTCGGTATCTCGCTGTCGACCAAGCTCGTGGAGCTGCACGTCGTCGTGCCGGACAAGCCGGGTGCGCTCGCCGACGTCACGACGCTCGGTAGCCGCCTGGGCGTCAATATCGCCGACCTCGAGATCGCACACTCAAAAGAGGGGGGCGGGGGTGTGCTGGTGCTGATCGTCTCGGCGGCCGACGCGGACGCGTTCGTCGAGGGGCTGCGTGAACGCGGCTACCGCGTGAACCGCTCGGAGATCGAGTGACCGGCGAGCAGGGGCCGCGGGGCGCGGCGGTCGACGCACCTGACGCGCCCGACGTGCTCACGGTCGGCGGGGCGCGCCCGCTCGTGGGCCGGCTACGCGTGCCGGGCGACAAGTCGATCTCGCACCGGTCGCTGATCTTCGCGGCGATCGCCGAGGGCTCGAGCAGGATCACCGGGCTGGCGACCGGCGCCGACGTCCGGGCGACGGCGCGCGTGCTCGGGCAGCTGGGTGTCGACATCCGCGCCGACCGCGCCGCGCTGGTCGTCGACGGGTCCGGCTTCAGCGGGTTGTCGGAGCCGGAGGACGTACTCGACTGTGAGAACAGCGGTACGACGATGCGCGTCATGGCCGGCGTGCTCGCGGGCGGCGCCGGCCTGTCGATCCTGACCGGCGACCCGTCGCTGCGGTCGCGCCCGATGGACCGGATCGTCGTCCCCCTGCGGAGCATGGGCGCGACCGTCGACGGCCGCGCCGGAGGTACTCGCGCTCCGCTCAGCGTTCGCGGCGCGCCGCTGCAGGCCGTGCGCTACGTGCTGCCCGTCGCGAGCGCGCAGGTCAAGACCTGCCTCGTGCTCGCGGGGCTCCAGTCCGGCGGTGTGACCGAGGTCGTCTCTCCCGCGCCGAGCCGCGACCACACCGAGCGCATGCTCGCGGCGCTGGGCGCGCCGGTTTCCGTCGACGGTCTCTGCGTGCGGACCACCGCAGGGGCCCCGCGGGCGTTCGAGATGGATGTTCCCGGTGATCCGTCGTCGGCCGCGTTCTTCGCGGTCGCGGCGGCGATCACACCCGGATCCGACGTCGTCATCGAGTCGATGTCGTGCAATCCGACGAGGATCGGTTTCGTGCACGTGCTCGAGCGGATGGGCGCCGACGTTGAGCTGAAGACGACGGGCGAGGTGTGTGGCGAGCCCGTGGGAGAGCTGCGGGTGCGCGCCGGTGCGTTGCACGGTACGACGATCGCGGGGGACGAGGTCCCGAATGTCATCGATGAGATCCCGGTGTTGGCGGTCGCGGCCGCGTTCGCCGACGGCGTCACCGACATTCGCGATGCGAGCGAGCTGGTCGTGAAGGAGAGCAACCGCATCGGTGCACTGCATACCGAGTTGACGCGGTTGGGCGTCGGCGTCGAGCCACGCGCCGACGGCTTGGTCGTGCGCGGCGGACGTGGCGCCGCCGCGGAGTTCGAGAGCCACGGCGACCACCGAGTCGCGATGGCGATGGCCGTAGGGGCGAACGCGCTGCCGGCGCAGTCGGTTGTGCACGGGTGGCGCGCGGTGCAGTCGTCGTACCCGGAGTTCGGTCGCGATCTCGAGCGCCTGGCCGGAGACGGAGCCTGATGGGGGTCGTGATCGCGATCGACGGCCCGTCCGGCTCGGGGAAGTCGACCGTCGCCCGCGCGGTCGCGCAGGAGCTCGCGCTCGCGGTGCTCGACACGGGCGCGATGTACCGGGCCGTCACCCTCGCGGTCCTCGACGCGAACGCCGCGCTCGACGACGAGCGCGCGTGCGGCGCGATCGCCCGCGCGTGCGTCATCAGCGTGGAGGACGGTGTAACCCTGCTCGACGGCCGCGATGTGAGCGCGGAGATCCGCGGGCCGCTGGTGACCGGCGCGGTGTCGATCGTGGCCCGCCACCCGGCAGTGCGCGAAATCCTCGTCGTCGCGCAACGCGCGTGGGTCGCGCGGCACGGCGGCGGTGTGGTCGAAGGACGCGACATCGGCACAGTGGTGTTCCCCGACGCGACGGTCAAGGTGTTCCTCGAGGCCAGCGACGACGAGCGCGCGCGTCGCCGCCACCGCGACGAGCTCCAGGCCGCCCGGATGGTCGCCGTCGAGGACGTCAAGGCCGCGCTCGAACGGCGTGACGCGATCGACCTGGGTCGGCCGGTGTCTCCCTTGCGCGCCGCCGACGATGCCATCCGCATCGACACGACTCACCTCGACGTCGCGACGGTCGTGGCCGAGGTCGTATCGCGCGTCCAAGCCGCGGAGGGTCGCTGATGCTGTTCTACCGGACCGTCCGTTTGATCGTGGCCGGCGGATCGTCGGCGCTGTACCGGGTCCGCATGCGGGGCCGGGAGCGACTACCCGCCACCGGCGGATATGTCCTGGCACCGTCGCACCGGTCGATGATGGACATCCCGCTCGCGGCTTGGCTGTCGAAGCGACCGCTGCGGTACATGGGCAAGGACTCGCTGTTCCGCATTCCGGTCGCCGGCACGTTCTTCAGGAGGCTCGGCGGCTTCGCGGTTGCACGCGACGGGACGGACCGGAAGGCCTTGCGTGACTCGATCGCGATGCTCCAGGCCGGCGAGGTCCTGTTGGTCTATCCGGAGGGCACGCGCCAGCACGGTCCGAAAATCCAGGCTCTGCAGCCGGGCGCTGCGTATCTGGCCCTGCGGGCCGGTGTCCCCATCGTCCCGGTCGGCATCGCCGGTACCGAGGAGATCCTGCGGACGGGCGGATCGAAGATCCCGCGTTTCGCTCGAGTTGCGATCGTGGTCGGTGAACCGGTCGTCAGCCCGGCACGGGAAGGGGGCGTCGTGCCGCGTGATCAGGTCGACGCGCTGACGGCGCGCTTGCACGAGGCGCTGCAGTCCGCGTTCGACGAGGCGAGCGACCTGCGGGGGCGCGACTGAAGGAACGCCGCGTTACTCACCGAGTCCGGCGAGCACTCTCGACGCATCGAGGGTGCGATCGTCGGCAAACGGCCCGGCGGCGGCGCGAACCGCTCGGATGTTTCCGCCGAGGACGAAGGCGGCGGCCGCGTCGAGCGCGGGAATCAATTCGCGAAGCTCGCGCGGCGGCGGGAAGTACTCGTCCTCGCCCGTGACGCGGACGACCTCGACGCCGTCGCGGGGAGCGAGGCGCGCGATGACGGAATCGACGAGCTCCTCGGGCGCGCTTGCGCCCGCGGTAACGCCCACGATGCGCGCATCGCGCACGACGCCGCGGTCGAGCTCGGCGGGATCGTCGACCCGCACCACGATGGGGCAGCCTGCTTCGCGTGCCACCTTGGTGAGCGCGATCGTGTTCGACGAGTTCGCGCTCCCGATGACGACGACGGCATCGGCGCGTCTTGCAATATCGGTGAGGGCATCCTGGCGGTTGGTCGTGGCGAAGCAGAGATCGTTCCGCGACGCGGTCCACACCTCCGGAAATCGCTCGCGCGTCCTCTCGACGATGCCGGACCATTCGTTCTGGGCGAGTGTGGTCTGGGCGAGCACCGCGACCCGCGCCGGGTCGGGAACACTGGCCGCGGCAGTCGCGAGGTCGTCGTCGTGCTCGACGAGATGGATCGACTCCGGCGCGACTGCGAGTGTGCCGACTGCTTCGTCGTGCCCCGCGTGGCCGACGTAGAGGATCGTGAAACCCTTGCGGGCGCGCACTTTCGCCTCGTGGTGGACTTTCGTCACGAGCGGGCACACCGCGTTGATGACATAGCGGTCGGCCGCGCGCGCGTCGTCGACGACGTCGGGTGCGCTCCCGTGGGCGGAGAGCATCAGCGGTGAGCCGGCGGGCACCGCGTTGACATCGTCGACGAAGATCACGCCCTGATCGCGGAAACGATCGACCACGAGCCGGTTGTGCACGATCTCGTGGTAGCAGTAGACGGGCGGCTCGAACACGCGAACCATCCATGCCAGCGCCTTGATCGCCATCTCGACACCCGCGCAGAAGCCCCGCGGTTCGGCGAGGAGGACCTTCTCGACGGGCACGAGACGAGGGTAGTAGGGGAGACCCCGTATCCTGGCTCCATGCCCGTTGCCCGTGTTGATGCCGTCGCGCCCGGATCTCCGGCCGCGCGGGCCGGACTCTGCGTGGGCGACGAGGTCCTCGCGGTGAACGGCGAGGCCGTCCGAGACGTCATCGCGTACCAGCTGCAGGCCGACAACGCACACGTCGAGCTGGAGCTGCGGCGCGGTGGACTGGAACGGGTCGTGGAGGTCGACAAGGCCGAAGGCGCGCCGCTCGGGATCGAGCTGGCGAGTGCAGTGTTCGACCGAGTCCGGACCTGCGACAACCATTGCCCGTTCTGTTTCATCCACCAGCTGCCGCCGGGCATGCGCAAGAGCCTCTACTTGAAGGACGACGACTACCGGCTGTCGTTTCTCTACGGCAACTTCACGACGTTGACGCGCTTCACCGAGGCCGACCTCGAGCGGGTCGTGACAGAGCGCCTCGGCCCGCTCTACGTGAGCATCCACGCGACCGACCCCGATGTGCGCGCCCGCTTGTTGCGCAACCGGCGGGGCGCTACAAGCTTGCGCTGGTTGGAGCTGATGCTCGACGCGGGGATCGAGGTGCACGGCCAGGTCGTCGTATGCCCGGGGATCAATGACGGGGATGTGCTCGAAGACACTCTCCTCGGCGTGCTCGACCGGTTCCCCGCGCTCGCGACGCTCGGCGTGGTACCGCTCGGGGTCAGCGCGCACAACCACGAGGCCGAGATGCGTGTGCACACGCTCGCGGAGGCGGTCGCTGTGGTCGACATCGTCGAACGTTGGCAGCGGCGATTCTCCCGCGCGCTCGGCCGGCGCCTCGTGTACACGTCGGACGAGTACTACCTCCTTGCCGAGCGGCCGTTTCCCGCACTGGAGGCATACGACGGCTGCGTGCAGCACGAGAACGGCATCGGGATGGCCCGCACGTTCGAGGCGGAGGTTCTCGCCGCGGTTGCCGGCCGCACTCTTGCGACCACCGGTCCCCGCTCGGGATTCTTCGCGTGGGTCGACGGCGCGCCGGCCGACGGCTACCGGTCGCCGCGCACGGAGACCAAGACGGAGACGGAGACCGCGACGGATGGCCACGTCCGGTCGCGCCGGTCCACCGCGATCGTCACGGGCGAGTTCGGTGCGGCCGTGCTCGAGCCGCTCCTCGACCGGTTGCCGGGACCCGTGCGATTGCTCGCGGTGAAGAACGGGTTCTTCGGCGGGAACATCGGGGTGACCGGCCTGCTCACGGGTGCCGATCTCGCGGCCGCGCTTGCCGGACAACCCCACGGCGATCGCTACCTGATCCCCGACGTCATGTTGTCGCGTGGCCGGTTCCTCGACGGCACCACCGCGGCCGAGCTCCCACGGGCGGTCGAGATCGTCGAGACGAACGGCGAGGCGCTCGTGCGCTCGCTCCGGCATCCGGCTGCGATCGCGGTCTCCGCGTCGTGACCGTCGAACTTCCGGTCGTCGCGGTCGTCGGCCGCCCGAACGTCGGCAAGTCGACACTCGTGAACCGGTTCGTCGGGCGCCGCGCCGCGATCGTGGAGGAGAGGCCGGGCGTGACACGCGACCGTCGCGAGCTGGTCGCGGAGTGGACCGGTCGTTCCTTCCGCATCGTCGACACGGGAGGCTGGCTCGCCGAGGGCGATGCCGGCCTCACTGGTGAGGAAGAGGCACTCGCTACCAAGGTCAGCGCGCAGGCGGCGGAAGCGGTCCGGTCGGCGGATCTCGTGCTGTTCGTCGTCGACGTCACGACCGGCATCACCGAAGAAGACGCCCGCGTCGCGCGGCTCCTGACGCGATCGGAGACGCCGGTGATCGTCGTCGTCAACAAGGTCGACGACGAGCGGCGTGAGGCCGACATCTGGGAATTCCAGCGTCTCGGATTGGGTGAACCGATGGCGCTTTCGGCCATGCACGGCCGCTTGTCGGGCGAGCTGCTCGACGCGGTCGTAGCCGCCCTGCCCGAGCTGTCCGAGGCCGAGTCGGACGCGCAGGAAATCGACGACGACGCGATCTTCAGCGTTGCGGTCGTCGGGCGCCCGAATGTCGGCAAGTCGACGCTGTTCAACCGCCTCGTCGGCGAGGACCGTTCGGTTGTGCACGACATGCCGGGTACGACGCGCGATGCGATCGACACGATCGTGGAGACCGACGACGGCCCGCTGCGCTTCGTCGACACCGCGGGCCTGCGGCGCAAGAGTCGCATCGAGGAGCCGACCGAGTACTACAGCCTCGTCCGGGCGCTCGAGGCGATCGATCGCGCCGACGCCGCGTTGCTCGTCATCGACGCGTCGGAAGGGGTGACGCACCAGGACCAGCGGCTGGCCGAGCGGATCGACGCGGCGGGAACCGCGGTCGTGATCGTCTGCAACAAGTGGGATCTCGTCGATACCGAAGACCGCGACAAGCTCCGGCGCCAGGTCGCCGACATGCTCGGCTTCCTCGGGTACGCGCCGATGATCCCGATCTCCGCGTTGAGCGGCCGGCGCGTGCACCAGCTGTTGCCGGCGTTGCGCAACTCGGAGAGCGCGTACCATCAACGCATCCCGACCGCGGCGCTGAACCGGGTGCTGCGAGACGCGCAGAACGCGCATCCGCCGCCGGTCGTCAAGAAACACCGGCCGAGGATTCTCTACGCCACCCAGGGCGCCACCGACCCCCCCACGTTCACGTTGTTCGCGAGTCGCCCGCTCTCGGCGCAGTATCTCCGTTATCTCGAACGCCGTCTGCGCGAGTCGTTCGACCTCGGTCCGACGCCCATCAAGCTGCGGGTCCGGGCGAAGACGAGCTGACCAGGCGTTGGCCGGACCGGGCAACGGCCGCCCCCCGGCGCCGCGGCGCGTAACGTGGTCGGCATGCCGTGCTGGCCCACCCGCGTCGACGTCCGCGAGGTCGGGCCCCGTGACGGGCTGCAGAACGAGGCTCCGGTGCCGATCGAGGCGCGCGTCGAGCTCATCGACGCGCTCTCGACAACCGGACTGCGCTTCATCGAGGCCGCGGCATTCGTATCGCCGGCGGCGATCCCTCCCATGGCCGGTGCCGCCGAGGTCATGGCCCGTATCGCCCGGCGGACCGGGGTCGTGTACTCGGCTCTGGTCCCGAACCCGAAAGGTGCCGAGCTGGCAACCGCCGCCGGTGCGGACGAGATCGAGCTCGTAGTCAGCGCGAGCGAGACGCACAACCGGAAGAACGTGCGCCGCTCGGTTGCAGATTCTCTGGTCGGCGCGCGCGATGTGGTCGAGATCGGACACGGCGCGGGAGTCGCGGTCGAGGCGATCGTGTCGACCGCGTTCGGCTGCCCGTACGAGG
>DATJAA010000137.1:0-5768 GCA_035516815.1 Acidimicrobiia bacterium
GCCGTCAGCCCGATCGTCGGCGGCGCGCCGGTGAAAGGCCCGGCCGACCGCCTCATGGCGCCGCTCGGCATCGAGGTCTCGTGCGTGGGCGTTGCCCGGAACTACGCGGAGCTGTGCGGGTCGTTGGTGATCGACGCCGTCGACGCCGATCGTGCCGAAGAGGTCGAGGCGGCCGGAGTTCACGCAGTGGTCACCGACACCATGATGCGCAGCCCCGAAATCGCGGCGGCGCTCGCGGCCCGGACTCTCGCTGCGGTGGCGTGACGCTTTCCGTCATCCCCATCGCGGGAATCGGCGAGATCCGGCCCGGCGACGAGATCGCGGTCGCCGTGGCCGCCGCCGCACGCGCGCAGGAAACGCCGTTACTGGACGGAGACTGCCTCGTCGTCACCCAAAAGATCGTGTCGAAGGCCGAAAACCGGCTCGTCCCGCTCGATCCCGACGACATCGAAGCCCGCAAGAGTCTGGTCGAGTCGGAGTCGGCGCGCATCGTCCGCCGGCGCGGCGACCTGATCATCAGCGAGACCCACCACGGATTCGTGTGCGCGAACGCGGGCGTGGACCTCTCGAACGTCGAGCACGGATGGGCGGCGCTGCTGCCCGTCGACGCCGACCGCTCCGCCCGCCATGTGCGCGACGCGCTCCGGGCGCGCGCCGGTGTGGAGGTCGCGGTGATCGTCAGCGACACGTTCGGCCGGCCGTGGCGTCGCGGCCTCACCGACGTCGCTATCGGTGTGAGCGGAATCGCAGCGGTGGTCGACCTGCGCGAGACACCCGATGCCCTCGGGCGCGTCCTTCACGTCACCGAGGTCGCAGTGGCAGACGAGATCGCGGCCGCGGCCGAGCTCGTCATGGGGAAGGCTGCCGGCGTCCCCGCGGCGATCGTTCGCGGTCTCGAGCCCGTGTGGCGGCGCGAGGGCTCGGTGCGCGAGCTGATCCGCCCGGCCGACGAGGACCTCTTCCGGTGAGCTCCCTGCCCGCGTTCATCGAAGCCCGCCGATCCATTCGCGCGTTCCGCCGTGATCCGGTGCCGCGCGCCGACCTCGACGCCGTCATCGAAGCCGCCTGCCTGGCACCCGCACCCCATCACTCGCGTCCGTGGCGGTTCGCGGCCGTCGACAACGACGAATCCAAGCGCGCGCTCGCGCTCGGGATGGGCGCGCGTTGGCGCGCCGACCTGTCGGCCGACGGCGTTTCGGCCGACCGGGTGGTCGAGCTCGTCGAGAGCTCGCACCGGAAGCTCGCTTCGGCGCCCGCGCTCGTGCTCGGTTGCCTCACCTGGAGCGGTCTCGACCGCTACCCGGACGAGCTGCGGCAGCGGGCCGAATGGGGCATGGCGCTGTTGTCGCTCGGCGCCGCGGTCGAGAACCTGATGCTCGCCGCGACGGATCGGGGGTTGGCGTCGTGCTGGGTCGCGGCGCCGATCTTCTGCCCCGAGGAGTCTCGCGACGCGCTCGGCCTCCCGCCCGAGTGGCTGCCGCACGCGCTGGTTCTCGTCGGCTATCCCGATCCCGCGTACGTCGGCCGGCGCCGGCCACCCGTCCCGCTCGAGGAGCTGCGCCGGTACGCCTGACGACCGCGTGTGGTGCCCGCCCGTGATCTCAACGCGCTTGCGCGCGCTGAGCTTTGAAATGCTCGAGTGTGAGGGCGAGACCCTCCTCGAGCGACGTGAACGGTTTCCACCCCAAGTGCAAACCTGCACGAGAGGCGTCGACCGCGCTGCGCTGCAACTCGCCCGCGCGCGCCGGCTTGTAATCGGCGCCTTCGCGGAATCCGGTCAGCTCGGCCATGAGGTCGTGGAGCTGCTGCACACTCGTCTCGACGCCGGTGCCGATGTTCATCGTCAGCCCGCCGCCCTTTTCGGCCGCCCGCACGAACCCGTCGACGACATCGTCGACGTACACGAAATCGCGGGTTTGCGACCCGTCCCCGAAGATGATCGGCCGCGAACGATCCAGCAGCTTGTTCGCGAAGATGGCTACGACCCCCGCCTCGCCGTGCGGGTTTTGCCGCGGCCCGTACACGTTCGCCAAGGCGAGGACCGTGTACTCGAGCCCGCGCTGCGCCCGGTAGTAATACAGATACTCGCCGACCGCCTTCTTGGCGACGCCGTAAGGCGACTCCGGGTGCTGAGCGGAGGTCTCCTTGGTGGGGATCTTGTCGGGAGTGCCGTACAGCGTGCCCCCGGAGCCGGCGAAGACGACCTTCTGCACGCCGGCCGCGATCGCGCCTTCGAACACGTTCAGGGAACCGATGACGTTGACCGTCGCGTCGAATACGGGCCGTGCAACGGAGACGCGTACGTCCATCTGCGCCGCGAGATGGAAGATCACGTCGGGCTTGCGATGCGTGATCAGATCGACCACCGCCGCGGAAGCGAGATCGAGGCGATGGAACGAGAACCTGCGGTCGGGCAGGGCGCGCGCGCCGGCCAGGTTGGCGAGCGAGCCCGTGGACAGATCGTCGACGACGTCGACGCGCCAATCCTCCGCGAGCAACCGGTCGACCAACGTCGACCCGATGAAGCCCGCCCCACCGGTAACCAGTGCCTGCATCGTCGCCCCTTCCTCCGCGTTGTCGCGCCGCGTTATGCGCGCTCGGCCGATATGCGTCCGCCTGAGATGCGGGTTCCGGACGCGACGGTCACGCCGGCGCCGACGATCGTCTCGGACGCGAGCGACACGTCGGGCTTCAGGACCGCATACGCACCGACGACGGAGTCGCGCACGCTGCCGCCGTGGGAGACGCGCGCGCCCGTGTGCAACACCGCACCGTCGAGCTCGGCGCGAGCCTCGATCACGGCTCCCGCGCCGATGACCGAGCGAACCATGTGGGCGCCCGCCTCGACGCGCGCGCCGTCACCGATGAGCGCGGGTGCGTCGACGCGGGCGTCGGGCTCGATCGTCGCGTCGCCCTGCACCCAGATCCCCGGAGATACCTCGCGCGCACCGGGTGCGGGCGGATCGGAGAGCAGTCCGGACAGCGCGTCGGCGTGCGCCTCGAGATACTTCTCGGGCGTGCCGATGTCGAGCCAGTACGCGTCGCTCTGGTAGCCGTACAAGAGGCCGGGCTCCGCGAGCACGCGAGGGAAGGTCTCGCGCTCGACGGAGACGTTCAGCCGCGGCGGGATGCGCTGCAGGAACTCGGGCTCGAGCACGTAGGTGCCGGCGTTGATCCAGTTGCTGGGTGCCTTGCCAGGCGGCGGCTTCTCGACGAACGCGATGACCCCACCGTCGGCCTGGGTGGGCACGACGCCGAAGGCGCTCGGATCATCGACCCGGGTCAGCGCGATGGTCACCTCTGCACCCTGGGAGTCATGGAAACGCACCATGGCGTCGAGATCGAGGCTGGTGAGCACGTCGCCGTTGCAAACGACGACCCGCTCGTCGATTCCGTCGGCCGCGAAGCGGATCGCGCCGGCCGTCCCGAGCGGCTCGTCCTCGACGGCGTAGCGCAGGACGACGTCGCCGAAGACGTCGCGACCGGAGCCGTCATGCGCGAAGTGCCGGTGGAAGGCGTCGGGGAGGTAACCCATCGACAGCACGACCTCGTCGACGCCGTGAGCGGCGAGCCACGCGATCTGCCGTTCCAGGTGCGGCTGATTGGCGATCGGCAGCAGCGGTTTGGGTGTCGTCAGTGTCAGCGGCCGGAGCCGGGTCCCCTCACCTCCGACGAGGACGACCGCCTTCACGGTTTCGCGGTTGTCGCTGTCGAGGGCTTCGTCGTGGGTGTGGGAGCAGCGGTGGCGGGTGTCGTCACCGCAGGCGCGGTGGTAGGTACACCCATTCCGTTGTTCTCCGGGGTCTGACCGCCCAGCGCTCTACTGAGGCCGCCGTTGGTGACCGACGGCGGATCGCCGAGGCTCGTGGCCGACTTTCCCGGCGGCAGGAAGGCGAGGATGACGATCTCGGCCTGATTGAGCTTGTGCTTGGCCGGATTGCCCGTCTGCAATGCGTACGTCTGCTTGCCGTTGGTGCCGTCCCATTTCCCGAGTGCCCATTGCATGGTGCCCGGCGTGCTCCCGCACTTGTCGCCGTTCTTTACCGTGGTGCCGAGAAACGTGAACCCGGTCGACGAGAGCTTCCAACCGCCGTACTCGAAGTACAGGCCCAGGGTCGCGTTCCGGCCCGCCTCCGCCGACACCGCGGGCTCCATGTGGATCACGCCGTCGTCGTGGCTGTGCAGGCCCGCGTACACCTGGGTGTTGTCGGCGCGGGCGGGCGTTCCGGACGGCGTCGCCGCCGGCCAGTTCCAAATGCCCGTACCCGTACTGTCGCCCATCCAGTGGTCGCAGTCGTAGACACCGAGCGCGGCGTGCCAGTGGGTGTCCTTCTTCGTCGGGTTGTTCGCGTCGGGAAGGTATGGACCGACCGGAGCGGGAGCGCTCGCACGCGCGTACACGACCAGCGCGATGCCGGCGATGACCACGATGGCGGTGAGCCCGTACCACCAAGTGTTGTGGCGGGAGCGCTTCGCGGACCGGACCGCGGCGCGCTTTCGCTTTGCTCGGGAGTCGTTCGGCACGTCGAGCAGGCTAGCCGCGGCGGTGTCGGGCGCCCGATGCACGGAAGGCGTGCTCGGCCATCGCCATCACGCATCGGCACGTGAGGTACACGGCGGCGAACGGGAGCAGCACGGACCGCGCGCCGGTAAGCCGTTTCCGGGCAAATTGCCACGCCGATCGATGGTGCTGGACGAGCATCCGGTACGGGGTACGGGAGGTGCTCGCGCCCTGGACGTGGGTGACCACGCCCGCGGGCTCGTACGCGACCTCGAAGCCGGCGTGGCCGAGTCGGCGGCACAGGTCGATGTCCTCCATGTACATGAAGTAGTCCTCGTCCCAACCGCCGACCGCGTCGAGCGCGCTGCGGCGCAGCCACACCGCGGCGCCGGAGACCCAGTCGACGAGGCGCGGCTCGGCCGGGTCGGCGTCGAGCTCGCGATAGCGGGTCGTGAACGGGTTGCGGGGCCACCAGAGGCCGAAGAGCCCGTGCGCGATCGCGAGCGGAACCGACGGGGAGCGGCGTGCAGATGGATAGTCGGACCCGTCGACGTTGCGAATTCGGGGACCGCATGCGCCGAGGGCGGGGTCGTCGTCGAAGCGGGACAACATCGGCTTCGCGGTACCGGGCTCGACCACGAGGTCGGGATTGAACACGGCGACTACGGGCGCCCGCGTCGCCGCGATGCCGAGGTTCGCGGCGCGCGCGTAGCCGACGTTGCCCGGCGCGGCCACCACGCGAACGTCTGGCACGACCTCGCGCAACAAGTCGACCGACCCGTCGCCCGATCCGTTGTCGACGACGACGAGCTCGACCTCGCCCCCGCTCGAGTCGGCGAGCACGGACTGCGCGCACGCGGCGAGCAGAGGACCCGCTTCGTAGTTGACGATGACGGCGGCCCAGGTGCGGCTCACGCTCGCACTAGTCCTGGAAGCGGTACTTGACCAGCGTCCGTAACGCCGACAATCCGTCGCGCCACGTGATCTTCTTTCCCTCGCTGATCTCGCGCCCAGAAAAGGAGATCGGAACCTCATAGATGCGGATACCGCGCTTCAATACCTTTGCGCTGATCTCGGCCTCGATGTCGAAGCGATCGGATTGCAGCTTGAGGTCGTCGACGAGTTGCCTTTCGAGCAGCTTGTAGCAGGTCTCCATGTCGGAAAGTGTCGTGTTGAACAAGACGTTGGTGGTCATCGACAGGAAGCGGTTGCCCAGCCAGTGCAGCAGGAGCATGTTGCGGCGCTCGCCCGTGAAGCGCGACCCATA
>DATJAA010000138.1:0-3945 GCA_035516815.1 Acidimicrobiia bacterium
GGCCGCCTGCATCACCGTGACTCCGCGACAAACCATCACGATCGTCTTTGCGCGTCGATACCGGGGGCTTCGCTGCCGAAGGCGTAGCGGTTGAGGATGCGACCGATGTCGGACGGGTCCCACTGCTTGGCGGAGCCGTCCTTCTCGGTCGAGAGGAACTGCTCGCCCATGGTCCAGCCGTGGTAGAGCGCGAGGTTGTTGCCGACGAGGCGGAGCACCTGGCCCGTCACGTGCAGCGACTCGTCGGACGCGAGCCACACGACGCCCGGTGCCGAGTTACCGGGATTCATCGCCTCGAACTCGGTGTAGTCCTCGGGGTTCTTCACCTCGATCTTCATCGCCTGGGCGACCATGCGGGTCGCGCCGCCGGGGCCGATGCAGTTGGCGCGCACGCCGTAGCGCTTCAGCTCGAGGCTCGCGATGATCGTCATCGCCGCGACCGCGGCCTTGGCGCCGCCGTAGTTGATCTGGCTGGCCTGGCCCTGGAGACCGGCGCTCGAGACGGTGTTGATGATCGACGCCCGGGGCTGACGGCCCTCCTTCGACTCGTTCCGCCAGTACACCGACGCGTGGTGCATCGTGTTGAACGCCCCGTAGAGGTGCACCTTCAAGACCGAGTCGAAGTCGGCCGGCGACATCGAGAACATCATCTTGTCGCGGAGGATGCCCGCGTTGTTGACGAGGATGTCGAGGCGGCCGAAGGAGTCGAGGGCGGTCCCGATGATGTTCTTGGCGCCTTCGAAGTCGGCGACGCTGTCGTAGTTCGCGACGGCCTCGCCGCCGCGCTTGGCGATGACCTCGACGACCTCGTCGGCGGCGCGCTTGTCGCTGCCTTCGCCGGTCACCGACCCACCGAGATCGTTTACGACGACCTTGGCGCCGTGGTCGGCGAGCATGATTGCTTCGCCGCGCCCGACGCCGTTGCCCGCTCCGGTGACGATCGCCACCTTGCCGTCGAGCATTCCCATTTGCGCGTTCCCCCTGGTGACCAGAAAACTGACGTTGGTGTCACCGTAGCGCGGGCGCGAAAGACCATGCCAAGGGCGAGGAACAGGCGTCATGCCCGTAGACACGATGCTCAGACGACAGGAGAAGCGTGGGACGTCTTCAGGACAAGGTCGCAATCATCACAGGTGCGGGACAAGGCATCGGCTTGGCGTATGCGCAGCGCTTCTTGGACGAGGGGGCGAAGGTCGTCGTCGCCGAGATCAACGAGGAGCGCGCCGCCGCGGGAATGTCGACCTTGGCCGGCCGGGGCGATGCGATCTTCGTACCGACGGACATCTCCGAACCCGATTCGGCGCAGGCGTGTGTCGACAGGACGGTCGAGACGTTCGGGACCGTGCACATCCTCGTGAACAACGCCGCGCTCTACTACGACATCGACAACTTCGATCCGAGCTTCGACTACCTGAAGAAGGTGTTCTCGGTGAACCAGTTCGGCGCATGGCTGATGGCGCGCGCGGCGGCGCCCGTGATGGCGGGGCAACAGTACGGGCGTGTGATCAACCAATCTTCCGGAGCCGCGTACGCCTATTCGTTCCCGTCGTTCGGCGACGAGTTCACCGGGCTCGGCAACTACAGCTACTCCATCACCAAATGGGGCATCGTCGGCCTCACGAAGTTCATGGCCGCGCAACTCGGTGCTTGGAACATCACGGTCAACTGCATTGCACCCGGCGTGACGATGACCGAGGCGACGAAGAAGATCGTTCCCGATTTCTTCATCGAGGGGATGACTGCGCAGACCGCGATGAAATCCACGCTCGAGCCCGAAGACCTAGCCGGCGCGTGTGTGTTCTTCGCGAGCGACGATGCCAAGTTCGTCACCGGCCAGACGCTGGTGATCGACGGCGGGCTCGCGATGCCGGCCTGACCGGCGCGGGCTACGGGCGGCAGACGATCTCGCCGTGCAGCACGGCGAACCAACCGTCGGTTTGCGAGGCCCACGCGCGCCAGGCCACCGCCATATCTTCGAGCTCGGCTCGGGTCGCGAACCCGTCCCGCTCGGCCTGTTCCGAGATCGCGGAGGCCGTCATGCGATCCGCCCAGAGATTTCCCCACCAGGTCCGCGAGTCGGGCGTGGCGAAACACCACGCCGACGCGCTTGGCTCGACGGCAGAGAAGCCGGCTGCGTGGGCCCACGACAGGAGGAATCGCCCGGCGTCGGGCTCGCCGCCGTTCGTGCGCGCGATTGTGCAGTAGAGCTCGAGCCAGCGGTCGAGACGCGAGTCGCCCGGGTACCACGTGAAGGCGGTGTAGTCGCTGTCGCGCGCGGCGACCACGCCGTCGGCCGAACACACGCGCCGCATCTCGCGCAACGCGCTGACCGGGTCGACAAGATGCTGCAACACCTGGTGAGCATGTACGACGTCGAACGAGCGGTCGGCAAAGTCGAGCGCGTACACGTCGCCGGTCGCGAATTCGACGTTCGTGGTGCCGGGCGCGTCCCGCCGCGCCTCCTCGACGACAGTCACCGACGCGTCGATACCCGTCACTCGCCCCGGCGAGACCCGCGCCGCGATGTCGACGGTGATCGTGCCCGGCCCGCAACCGACGTCGAGAACACGCGTACCGGGAAGGAAGTAGCCAGCGGCGTAGGCCGCGGAGTTCTCGACCGTTCGCCAGCGGTGAGCCCGCAACACGCTCTCGTGGTGGCCGTGCGTGTAGGTCATGGGGTCATGTTCGCAGCTCCGTCGAAGTGGCGCTCGAGAATTCGTTCGCGCGCACAGGGTCGATCGCGACAGGCGATCAGCGTCCGATGAGGTATGCCTCGCACGATCGCCGCGGCTCGGTTCCGCGCCGTGAGGAATGCGGCTCCCGACGTTCCTTGTCATCGCCCGCGCCCTCGTTACCGCCTCGTGCGGAAGCAGTAGCAACAAGAGCTCCGAGCCGTCGCTCTTCGACGACGTCGTCGACCTCCGCTCCAAACTCGATCTCGGAGAGGAACGGCATCGGATATTCGGGCACCAACGCGGGCGGGAACCTGTTCGTCGTGAACTCGATCTCGCGCGACAATCGGGTCGGGATCGCTCCGAACAGCGGCTCGGAGGAAGCGAATCCGCCGCAGCATGGCATCACGATCGTCGGCAACACGGTGTACGGCAACAACAACGCGAAGACCGCCGCCCTCGACATCGCTCAGCTCGCGATCGGCACGGGGAACTCTCCTGGCGGGCGGCAACGACGAGGTCGTGGAAAGGAATCTGGTCTACGACCACGATCTCGTGGGCATCGGTGTGATCCCGCTCCCCGAGTAGCTCATCAATCCCGCCGACCCCAAGGCAATGAACTTCGACGCGCGGGTCAACCGGGTCGAGGACAACGACGTGAGCGACAGTCGTGCCGCGGATCTCGCACTCGTGACGTCGATCGACAACGGCAAGGACCCCGGGGGGAACTGCTTCTGGCAACCGGTTCTCGACCTCGCTGCCGGCGCATCTGGAACACTCGTGCCGTGCGGTCGTGCCGCCTCCGCGATGTACGAGACTGATCTCGCCGCTTCGTGAAGGTGTTGACCGCGACGAAGCCGGGCTCGGTGGACTGGCGAAGGATTGCGCTTCCGTGTCCGCCGAGTCTGCCGAACATGCCGGACGCACAGAACGCGCCGGCGTCGCCGGCGGATTCCAAGGTGCCGGCGACGATCGACGTCGGCGCGATCGCCGTGCCGGCCGGCGGCCCGCACTCGTAAGCGATACCGACTGGCCAGACGCGACCGATCCCGACCGGCGCGACCGATGCACGAGCCGGGCGCCGAGCACGCCATTCGGCGCAATTACACTCCGCGCATGGCGATCGACGGATACGTCGCGACTGAGTTCGAACCGGTTCTCGACGAGTTCGCCCGGAACTTCGACGAACGAGGTGAGGTAGGCGCCGCCGTCTGCGTGTATCTCGACGGCGTGCCAGTCGTCGATCTCTGGGGCGGCCTCGCCGACGCGGCGC
>DATJAA010000139.1:0-2067 GCA_035516815.1 Acidimicrobiia bacterium
GGCGGCATCGGGTGCGGCTCGGGTATGCCTATGCGCGCGCGGAGTCGCGCGATCCCCTCGTCGGTGATGTGGCCGGTGATGTGGCCGGTCGAGCTCACGGGCGCCGACGTTAGTCGGCAAGCGTTCGCGCCTACGCGTGGCTGATGCGGTAGGTGCAGCGGCGGTCGCCGGAGACGATGTGCTGTGTCCGCTCGACGGAGACCTTGGGTCCGAGCACTTCCCGAAACAGCTCGAGCTCCGAGCCGCACAGCCCGGGGCAGGCGGTTGCCGCCGTACAGATCGGGCAGTGATGCTCGACGAGCAGCACTCCCTTCCCATCTGGAGCGTCGACGACCTCTGCGACGTACCCCTCGCCGGTGCGGATCCGCGCCAGTGCCTCGACTCGTGTTCGCAACGATCCCCGCTTCGGGAGTCGACGTTCGTACGTTGCGCGCTGCACGTCGCCGCGGGCGTCGATCACGCGCGCGAGTCCCTGATCGCCCAGCGCGGTACGTACCGCGGTGATCAACTCGACGGTGAGGTCGTCGTGGCGGTCGGGAAAGAGGTCCTCGGCGAGATCTGTGAGCGCCCACAGGGTGGGCGGACGACCGCGACCCTCGGCCGCACCCGCCCGCGCCGTCACGAGGCCGTGCTCGGCGAGCGCATCCAGATGCTGGCGGACACCCGCCTCGGTCATGCCGAGCGCCCGCGCCAGATCCGACACCTTTGCGTCGGCGCGCTTCAGGCGCTCGACGATTCGACGCTTCGTCGGGCCGAGGTTCTCCGTTCGAATTTCGGTGTCGGTCTTGACGTCCTCCATCGGCCGTTAGATTATCGCAACAGAGCACTTGCGAAAGACTTCACCACCCCGGACGGAAGCACCGAGATGATCGATCAAGCAGTCCGAGCCGGCACCCTCGCCGAGCTGCAGGCGAACGGTCAGCTGCTCACCAAGGTCGGAGCCGTTCCCGTCGTCGTGTTCTGGCACGACGACGCCGCCTACGCGATCGAGGATCGGTGCCCCCACCTCGGCTTCCCCCTGCGGCAGGGAACCGTCGAGGCCGGCCTCGTCACCTGCCACTGGCACCACGCCCGGTTCGATCTGGTATCGGGATGCACGCTCGACATGTGGGCCGACGACGCGCGCGGCTTCGCGGCCGAGGTGCGCGACGGCGAGGTATTCGTCGAGCCGCGAGCCGACGCCGACCCGATCGGCCATCTGCACCAGCGCCTGCGCAACGGACTCGAGGAGTCGATCTCGCTCGTTGTGGCGAAGTCGGTGCTCGGTCTGCTCGACGCGGGAGTGCAGCCGGCCGAGATCGTGCGCACGGGCGTCGACTTCGGAACGACGTATCGCGGGGCCGGGTGGGGCGCGGGCCTCACCGTCCTCGTCGCGATGGCCAACCTCCTCCCCCACCTCGACGCCGACGACCGCGCGCTCGCCCTGATCCACGGCCTGTCATTCGTCTCCAACGACACCGGCAACCAGGCACCGCGCTTCGCGGTGGGACCGCTCCCGACCCGCGCCGTTCCCATGCCGAGGCTCTCGGCGTGGTACCGGCGCTTCGTCGAGACGCGCTCGAGCGACTCCGCCGAGCGCACGCTCGAGACAGCACTCGCCGATCCCACCCGCCTCGACGCGGTTGAGGCGACGATGTTCGCGGCGGTGAGCGACCACATCTTCATCGACGGCGGCCACACGATCGATTTCACCAACAAGGCATTCGAGGCGGTCGAGATGCTCGGGCCCGAATCGTCGGCGCAGATCCTGCCGACGCTCGTGTCGCAAACGACACGCGCGCAGCGGTCGGAGGAATTCTCGGAGTGGCGCCATCCCCGCGATCTCGTCGTCCTCGCGTCGGACACCCTCTTACGCATCGAAGCGGTCGATCCGCACACATCCGAACCGATCGACGTCGGCGCACTGGCATGGCGTCTGCTCGTCGACGATCCGCAGCTCGTCGCCGACGCCCTCGTCGACGCCTACGCGTCGGGCGCGAACGCAGAAGAGGTCGGGCGCGCGATCGCGTACGCGGCCGCGCTGCGAATCGTTCGCTTTCACACCCGCAACGACCACGGCGACTGGGA
>DATJAA010000140.1:0-5055 GCA_035516815.1 Acidimicrobiia bacterium
CCTCGTACGCGCGTGCGCCCGACACCTCGGAGCCGGGGCCGCTCTGGCGCCCGAGGAACTCGCCGCGCAGCAACCCGTCGAGCCGCCGCGTGACGAGCAGCTCGAGCCGCCGCAGCTCCGCCGCCTTGGACGCGATCGGCGCGACGCCCTCGGGCCGGGGGCCCGTCTCGTCGCTCACGCGGTCTCCTGGAGACCGCTCTCCTGCCTCGGGCTCACCTGAGGCATCGGCATCGTCGACACGACCTTCGCGATCACGTCGTCGGTCGTCACACCTTCGGCGAGCGCGTCGTAGGTCAGGATCAAGCGGTGCCGGAGCACCTCCGGCGCGACATCGGCCACGTCCTGGGGGACGAGGAATCGCCGGCCGCGCAAGAGAGCCAGGGCGCGGCCGGATGCGAGCAGACCGAGCGTGGCTCTCGGGCTCGCGCCGAGACCGATGTGCGGAGCGACCTCGGGCACCCGCCAGCCGACGGGGTCACGGGTCGCCATCACGAGGCGCACGGCGTAGTCCTGCACCGCGTGGTGCACGAAGATCTCGTCGACCGCGCCCTGGAGGGCGATCAACTCGTCGATCGTGAGCATCTGGTTCGCCTCGGGCGGCTTCACACCCATCCGGCGGGCGATCTCCAACTCCTCGATGTACGACGGCTGATTCACGACGATCTGCATGAGGAAGCGGTCGCGCTGGGCCTCGGGGAGCGCGTACACCCCTTCGGACTCGATCGGGTTCTGCGTCGCCAGCACGAGGAACGGGTTCGGCGTCATGCGGGTCTGCCCGCCGATCGATACGTGCCGCTCCGCCATGACCTCGAGCAGCGCGGACTGCACCTTCGCGGGCGCGCGGTTGATCTCGTCCGCGAGCACCAGGTTCGCGAACACCGGTCCCCACTCGATGTCGAAGTCCTCGCGCGAGGGCCGCCACACACGCGTCCCTACGATGTCGGCGGGAACGAGGTCGGGCGTGAACTGGAGCCGCGTGAAGGATCCGCCGACGACGCGCGCCAGTGTCGATACCGTCAGTGTCTTCGCGAGGCCGGGGACACCTTCGATCAGGCAGTGGCCGCGCGCGAGCAGGCAGATCATCGCCCGCTCCACCATGCGGTCTTGACCGACGATCACCCGTTTGACCTCGAAGAGCGTCTCCTCGAGCCGTTCGGCGTTGCGCTTGTTGTCGTCGGTCGGCAGTGACGGGTCCGAGGGCGGGGCGGAATCGGTGCCGCTCATCAGGCAGGGCTCCTTGGGGAGGCGGAACGAAGCGTCGCACGAACGCTGCACCCATGATGCCCGGTGAACCTGAGAACCACATGCGGACCCGCGGCGAACCGTCTGAGGACTTGCCGTGAAAGGGCGCGGGCCGGCGTCGGTTCCCGGTGGCTCGGCGCGCACGGTGACCGAACTTCGCGACGTACCCCCGATATCGTCCGCCCGCGTGCGGATGCGTCGCGCGGCGATACCACTCATCGCGTTGGTCGTGGCGACCGCAGGATGTGCGGGGAGCTCGAAACGCGTCGCGCCGCGCGCGGTCGGCGTCCGCCCGAACATCGTCTTCTTGCTGACCGACGACCTCGACGTGCCCGAGGTCGCATACATGCCTCACGTGCGGCAGCTCCTCGCGGACGAGGGGGTGACCTTCCGCCGCTTCTACGTCAGCGTCTCTTTGTGCTGCCCGTCGCGGGCGTCGATCTTGCGAGGCCAGTACTCGCACAACACCGGCGTCGAGTCGAACGGCGGCGGGAACGGCGGCTTCGAGACGGCATATCAGCTCGGGATCGAGAAATCCACGGTCGGAACGTGGCTGCACTCCGCCGGATACCGCACGGCCTACATCGGCAAGTACCTCAACCAGTACCCGGACACCGCGCCCGAAACGTACGTGCCGCCCGGATGGGATGTGTTCGACAGCGCGGCGGCGGGCCTTCCCTACACGGAGTTCAACTACACGCTCAACGAGAACGGACACCTCGTCCACTACGCCGACAAGGCGCCCGACTACGGGACCACCGTGTACGTCAACGCCGCGGAGCGCTTCATCCGGACGTCGGCGGACCGGCCGTTCTTCCTCTATCTGAACGTGTACGCGCCCCACCAGCCGGCCACCCCTGCGCCGGCGGACCACCACAAGTTCGCCAACGCGCACGCCCCGCGCACGCCCGCCTTCGACCCGGTGAGCATGGCGGGCAAGCCGCCCTGGCTCCTCGTGCGCAAGCGCTTCCGCCCACGCGGGCTCGCGGCGATCGACGGCCTGTACCGGCTCCGGCTCGAGTCACTGCAGGCGGTCGACCGCGGTGTCGTCAGCCTGATCGACACACTGAAGGCCACGCACGAGCTCGACGACACCTACTTCGTGTTCAGCTCCGACAACGGATTCCATCTCGGCCAGTACCGGCTGCCGGCCGGCAAGGAGACCGCCTACGAGACGGACATCCACGTTCCGCTGATCGTGCGGGGTCCGAACGTTCCCCGTCACCGTGTCAGCGATTTCCTCGTGGGCAACATCGATCTCGCGCCGACCTTCGCGCAGCTCGCGGGCGCGAAGGTGCCGAGCTTCGTCGACGGTCGCTCCTTCGTGCCGCTGCTCCGCCATCCCGGGGTCGATGCGCATCCTCGGAATTCGTATCTCGTCGAACACTGGAAGTCGGAGCGCACGGAGACCTTCGGAGAGGGCCCGGACGAGCCTCCCGACCTCGATGCGCGCACCCAACGGCAGCTCGAACACATCGGAGACGAAAAAGGAGTACCGCCGCCCGGCGATGACTACATCCCGGAATTCCACGGCGTGCGCACGGAGAAGTATCTGTACGTCGAGTGGGCCGGGGGGTTCCGCGAGCTGTACAACACCGATGCCGACCCGTACGAGCTCGACAACATCGCCTATGAGCCGCGCGAGTCGCGCCTCGTCGCGGAGCTGCACACGCTCGTCGCCGGGCTGAAGACCTGTTACGGCGCGCAGTGCCGCCGTTTGGAGAACGAACCGATTCGGGCTTGATCAGCCGGCGAACGGCTCGAGCCCGAGGCGGCCGCGCACCTCGGGCCGGCGCAGCGGCGGCAGGGTCGCCGGTGGCTGACGGCGGGCCGGCAACCCGGCGAGCAGCTCCTCGGTGATGGCGGCGATCTCGAGCGACGCAGCCTCCATCGCGCCCGCGACATCGATGCGCGGCCGCGCGATGCCCGTCACCTTCCGCACGTATTGACGAGCGGCGGCTTCGATCTCCTCGCGCGTCGCCGGGGGTTGCAGACCGCGTAGTTCGGTGATGTTTCTGCACATGCCGCGAGCGTACGACCTCCGCGTCGAGGGGCGGTCAGGCGGTCGCGCCCAGCGGACCGGAGTCGGGCGGCAGGTGTTCGGCCATCCAATCGATTGCGACGCGTTCGGTCACGAACTGGCGGGGTGGTTGGTCCGCCCGCCGCCACTCCCAAACGCTCTGTCCGCTCGACGTGACGTGGTGCACGAGCACGAATCCGAGCTCACTTGCCCGCTCGAGAATTCTTGCGGCCGAGTCCGTGGCCTGCGATGGGGTTTCCCTCGTCTCCATGATCGGCGAGTACCCCGCGGCACGGGAAGGGAAACTCTTCGACCGGTGAGTCCGGCGACGCGGTGGGCCGAGTCCGTGCCGGGCCTACGAGCACCGGTAGCGATCGATTCCCGGTGTGGTCAGTACGACGTGATCGTCGGTGATCGCCAGGCCCTCGTACCCGACGCGCGTCTGCAGCCAACGCAGGCCCGCGTCGGGGCCGAGGACCATCGAGGCGGTCGCGTACGCGTCGGCGACGGCAAGATCCGGTCCGACGACGGTGACCGACGCCAGCCCGGAAACGGGTCGACCGGTACGCGGATCGAAGACGTGCTCGCCCCGCTCGTACGCGCCGGAGGTCGCCACCGCCCGGCCGGAAACCTCGAGCACAGCCGCCACGCGGTCGCGATCCCAGGGGTGCTGCACGCCGACTCGCCAGCCGGGCGCGGAGGTATCGGGTCGTCCGAACGCGACCAGGTCGCCGCCCGCGGTGATGAAGAAATTCTCTGCACCCCACTCGCGCAACAGGATTGCGGCCTGTCCGACCGCCCAGCCCTTCACGAGCCCCGAGGGATCGAGCGGTGCGAATCCGAGGCGACGCGGAACATCAGGATGCGCCCCGACGGCGACGTCGAACGCTCCGTGCGATTCGAGCCTCATGTCCTCGCAGAGTTGTAGTACGTGCCCCACCTCCGGGCTTGCCTCCTCGACGGCGAGCGTTCCCGCCACGATGCGCATGATCTCGGTGTCCGGCCGCCATGTGCTGAAGAGCTCGTCGACGCGCCGGAACCACGCATAGCAAGCGTCGACCGCACGCTCGTCGATCGCGTCGCGTACGTCTACGGTGATGACGGTCCCCCACTCCTCCTGGGCGCGCCGCACTCCGGTCGTGGTGCTCTCGTCGCAGTTAGCCATGACTCTTGTCGAGCGCGCTCTGGAGCGACTGCGCGTAGCTCTGGCTCGTGTAGGTCGCGCCCGAGACGAGGTCGATCTGCGCGCTCTGCGCTTGCAACGCCTCCTGGCGCAGGATCGGCGCGACCGCCTGGCTGATCTCGACGGAGCGCTGGTGACTGTCGGGCAGCTGGAGCGCCTGGACGTCGGTGATCTTGCCACCCTGCAGCGTGACGCTCACCTGGACGGTGCCGTACTGATTGTCGTAGGGATCCCCGGTGATCGTCGTGGTCGCCGGGGTCGTGGTCGGAGTGCTGGAAGGACTGCCCGAAGGCGCCGTCGCCGGGGTGGTCGCCGGGGTCGTGGTCGCCGGGGTGCTGGCCGCCGGGGTCGTGGAGGTCCGAGGCGTGGCCACCTTGAGCGAATGCGTGGTGGGCAGGCCCGGCGACGAGCGGAACGACGCGATCGCGCCGAGCCCGACGGCGGTGATGATCAGGGCAGGAGTGGCACGCCGCATCGCCCGGTGCTCCTACAGCTCGAACCGCTCGAAATGCACGCGGGCGCGCGGGACGCCCAGCCGCGCGAGACGGCTTCGCATCGCGGTGATCAACGCCGGCGGACCGCAGACGAAACACTCCCGCGTTGCGATGTC
>DATJAA010000141.1:0-18363 GCA_035516815.1 Acidimicrobiia bacterium
GTCCGTGCGCAGCCGGGTCGCTCTCTCCCGACATCCATCCCGGCGAGTTCGTGGTGCTGGATCAGCTCGTCGACCGCACCTGGGGACGCCTCGACACGTACTACGACGCGGGAGACACGCATCACGTGTCGTACGCCGACCCGTATTGCCCCGTCGTCGCGGGTCATGCCGTCGCCGCGGGCGAACGCGTCGGCGTTCGCATGCACGCGCGCGGCACTGTCGTCGTGATCCCCGGGCCGCGCTTTTCGACCCGCGCGGAATCACGGTGGTTCCGGTCGGAGGGATGGCACGTCGTCAACATGACCCAATACCCCGAGGCGTACCTCGCCCGCGAGCTCGGCATGCACTACGCGGGGATCGCGCTCGTCACCGACTACGACACCGGCGTCGAGCACGACGCCGGCATCACCCCCGTCTCCCAGGAGCAGGTCTTCGCGTTCTTCGAAGAGAACCTGCACCGCGTCCGCGCCTTGCTGGACGAGATGATCCCGAGCCTCCCGTCGCCAGTCGCCGGTTGCGACTGTGGCTCCGCGATCGGGCCGTTGCACGCGTTCGACGCCTGAAGCGGCGAAAGCGCACTCCCTGGCGAGTGCCCCCGACCCGCCGATCCGGGCGGGCGATGACCGGCAGGCCGGGGGACTCGCGCGGCGCCACTGTGGGCGCCGGGGGGCCAGGGGGTGCTACCACTGCAACCCCCGGGCGGTTCCCGACATTCCCATCATTCCCTGATCAGGGCATCGCGAACCTCGAATCGCTACTCTCCGGACGCCTTCCCGCCTTCCCCCGCTCGCGTTCTCGATCCACGACCCGCGGCCCGCACGACAGCCGCCGTCCGGATCGATCTCGGAAGGGACATCGGATGCGTCGTTCCCCTCGCGTGTGGCTCGCGTGGGCAGCCGCCGTGCTCGTGATCCTGGCGACGCTGCGCGTCGTCGGGGGCGACCTCGGTTCGCTGCACCGCCGGGCTCACGACCTCGGCGCGGATGTGCCGGTCGTCCTCGCGGCCCGTGATCTCCCGACCGGCACGACGATCGGCGCGGCCGACGTACGCGTCGTGCACGTCCCGTCGAAAACAGTCACACCCGACGCTCTGCACGATCCGGCCACCGCGATCGGCCGCATCGTCGCGGTAGCCCTGGTGCGCGACGACGTCGTAGGCGCCCGCCATCTCGTCGACGCGGTCAACGGTGTGGTGCCCGACGGCGACCGCGCGGTGCACGTCGTCGTGAAAGACGGCTTCCAGCCACCGCCCGGTTCGGTCGTGGACGTGCTCGCGACGTACGACCCCGCGCTCGCCGGAGCCGGGCACGTGTCGGGTCAATCGGTGGTCGTCGCACGCGGCGCCCGGGTGCTCTCGCTCTCCGGCGCACCCGGCTCGGGTGCGAACGCCGCGGCATCGACCGACGCCGTCGATGCAACCGGTGCCGGCGTCACGCTGCTCGTCAGCGAGGCGGAGGCGCGATCGGTGGCGTACGCCGCGTCGATCGGCGAGGTGTCACTGGCGATTGCGCCGGCGAGAACCGCGTGCTGTTCCGCGCCCGCGTCCGGTGTGGATAGCTTGCGGCCGTGACGATCAGCACGGTCATCTTCGACTTCGGCGGCGTGATCTCGAGCCCGCTGTTCGTCGGAATCGGAGCCTTCGAGGAAGCCGAGGGGTATCCGAAGGGCTCGTTGCTCCGCCTGCTGTTCGGCGACACGTCGTACATCGGCGTCGAGGGCCGCGCGGTCGCCGATGCGGTCGCCGCTGACCCGGACGCCGCGGAGGAGCAGGGCGAGGTCGAGGACGAACCCGATTGGCACCTGCTGGAGAAGGGCCGCCTAGACATGGCGACGTACTTCGAGCGCATGATGGAGAAGGCCCCTCGCGTCATCGGGCGACCGATCGACATGGAGGCATACGGACGGTTCTGGCGCCAGACCGCGCCCGGCGTGCATTGGATGGTCGTGCACAAGATGCGCGACTTGAAGGCGCGCGGCCTTCGCGTCGGGCTGCTGACCAACAACGTCAAGGAGTTCGGCGACAACTGGCGGTCGATGTTCCCGATCGACGAACTGTGCGACGACGTCGTGGACTCGTCGCACGTCGGGATGCGCAAGCCCGATCGCGAGATCTACGAGTTCACGTGCGGGCGGATGCAGATCCAGCCGTCCGAGGCCGTGTTCCTCGACGACAACGCCGAGAACGTGGCCGCCGCCCGCGCGTTCGGGATGGAAGCCGTGCACTTCCTCGATCCCGTGAGCGCGCTCACCGAGCTCGAGGCGATCCTCGCCCGGCGCGGTATCCGCTGAGGAGCGTCACGCGCCGCTCATCGTCATCTCGCCTATCAGCACGGTCATGCCCGCGACGGCGCCGGGTAGGAACGTCAGGTCGGAGCCGACCTCGGTGATATCGAGCAGCATCCGCTGCAACGTCGACGCGATCGTCACCTCGCGCACCGGCTCGGCGAACGCCCCCGCCCGCACCATGAGGCCCTCGGCGCCGACCGAGAAGTCGCCGCTGATCGGGTTCGTCCCCGAATGGAGACCGCTCACCGACTGCACGTAGAGCGCTTCGCCGGCGGCCACCATGATCTCCTCGGGCGACTTTGCGCCCGGTTCCAGTCGGAGGGCGCGCACACCCACGCCCGGGGCGGAGCCGAGCCCGCGTGTCGCGCTCGCGGTGGTGCCGGATCCCGATCGGCGGCCCGTGTAGACGTTGTGCAGGAAGCCCTGCATCACGCCGTCGACCACCAACGCGTTGTGCCGCGTCGGAACACCGTCGCCGTCGAACGGCGTCGCCCCCAATGCCCGCGCGTCGGTGGGATCGTCGATCAGCTGCACGACCGGCGCGCCGATCTGCTCGCCGACGCGCCCCGCGAACAGCGATCGCCCCTTCAGCATCGATTCGCCGTTGAACGCGCTCGACAACACGCCGAGCACCGAGCGCGTCACGAGCGGATCGAGGATGACCGGGATGCGCCGGCCCGGCACCGGCCGCGCCCCGAGGAGCCGGCACGCCCGGGTGGCAGCATCGCGCGGGATCGAATCGAGATCGAGCTCCGAGACGGTCCGGCCCGCGACGAATCCGTAGCCCGTCTGCGTGCCCGATCCGTCGTCGGCGAGCGCCACGGCCGACGCCGAGCACGTCGTGCGCCGGTTGCGCGATTCGACCCCGAGTGAATTGGCGAGCGCGGACTCGGCGAGCGCGTCGCCGTAGCTCGCGGACTCGACGTTGCGTATGCGCGGGTCGGCGTCCTTCGTGGCGCGTTCGAGATCGAGCGCGATACGAACCTTCGCCTCGGTGGGGATCGACTCCAGATCCTCGCGCCAGAGATCGAGGTGCGGGACGGCGGCGCCGTTGACGTCGGCGAGAGTCGCCAATCCCACCCATTCGTCGGGCTGCCCGAACTCGGCGTTGTCGCGTGCCTCCGTCAACGTCTCGTCGATCACGTCGGGCGCGAGCGACCCCGCCCACGCGAGCCCTTGCCGGCCGCCGCTGATCACCCGGACTCCGACGCCTTCGACACTCGCGGTCGTGAGCGATTCGACCTGCCCTCCGAACACCTCGACGTCGGTGTCGCGCGTGCGGACCACGTACGCCTCGACCTGTTCGCCGTCGCGCGCTCGGCCGGCGACACGCCGGGCGATCGTAAGGAGATCATCTCCGGTCACGCGGCGGTACCGCCGACGGTCATTTCCCGGACGAGCACGGTCGGCTGCCCCGACGAAACGGGAACGCTCTGGCCCTGCTTGCCGCACATCCCAGTCCAGGTATCGAAGTCGTTCCCGACCGCGTCGACCATGCGGAGCACGTCGGGCCCGTTGCCGACCAGCTGCGCGGCGCGGATCGGCCGGGTGATCTCTCCTTTTTCGATGAGGTATGCCTCGGTGATGCCGAAGACGAAGTCGCCGGTCGCCGGATCGACCTGCCCGCCACCGAGTTGTACGCAATAGATCCCGAAATCGACACTGCGGATGATCGCGTCGGGCTCGGTCGCGCCCTCGAGCAGGAACGTATTGGTCATGCGGGGCATGGGGAGGTGCCGATAGGTCTCGCGCCGTCCGTTGCCGCTCGGCGCGCGTCCCTCCTTTCGTGCCCGCACGATGTCCCACATGTAGTCAGTGAGGACGCCGTTGTCGATCAACACATTGCGCTGCGCGGGGTGGCCTTCGTCGTCGATTGCGAGTGTTCCCCACTCTTGGCCGTAGCCGCCGTCGTCGACGAGCGTGACGAGCGGTGACGCGACGGCTGCTCCGATCTGATCCTTGAACACCGACGCGTCCTTGAGGATGTGGTCGGCTTCGAGACCGTGACCGCATGCCTCGTGGAACAGCACCCCGCCCGCACCGCGTTTGAGCACGACGGGGATGCGCCCCGAAGGCGCCGGCACCGCTTCCAGCAGCGTGAGCGCGCGTTGCGCCGCCCGCCGGCCCACGTCCTCGGGGTCGATGCGGTCGAACAGCTCGAAGCCCATCGTGCGCCCGGGAGCCTCGTGCGCACTCTGCATTCCGGTGTCGCCGGTAGCGACGACCTGAACCGATATCCGGGTGCGGACCCGGTCGTCGTCGGCGAGCAGTCCGTCCGAGTTGGCGACGAGAATGCGGCGCCGGGCGTCGGCGTAGCCCGCCGCGACCGACGAGATGGCGCTCCCACCTTCGCGTGCCGCCGCGTCGGCGCGCGCGAGGACCTCGACCTTCCGGTGCTTGTCGACCGTCTCCGGTGCCACGACGCCTGCGTCGAGCGGATGTTCCGACCGGTCCGCCAGTCCGACCGTCCGGGATGCGCCGCCCGCACCCCGTGCGGCGCCGGCGGCCGCCTCGGCCGCGTTGCGGAGACCGGCCGGCGAAAGGTCGGCGGTGTGCGCGAAACCGGTCGTATCGCCGCGTACGACGCGCAACCCCGCGCCACGGTCGTGACCGGACACGAGCTCCTCGATGCGTCCGTCGTCGAAGCGTCCGCTCGACGAACGCCGGTCCTCGACGAAGACCTCCGCGAAATCGCCGCCACCCCGCAACGCGTGGTCGAGTGTTGCCTGCAACACGTCGTGATCGAGCAGCGAAACCGTCATATTTGCCTCGGTCATCGTCGATTCGCGCCAACATGCTCAGCCGGCGCCGAGCTGCCTATGGTAAGCGCATGGGGGTCGCGTCGGGTCTCTCCGCGTCCGTGACGATGAGGGTCGAACAAGACGACACCGCGCTCGCGGTCGGCAGCGGCGACGTTCCCGTGCTCGCAACGCCGCGCCTGGTCGCGCTCGTCGAGCAGGCGAGTATGAAGGCGCTCGGTACCCGGCTCGGACCCGACAAGACGTCGGTCGGGTACGAGGTGCAGCTCGCGCACCTGTCACCGACGCCCGTCGGCTCCGAAGTGACAGCCGAAGCGACCCTCGAGGGCATCGAGGGCCGGCGCCTCACCTTCCGGGTCGCGGTCACCGACGCACGCGGGCTCGTGGCGGCGGGCCGGATCACGCGGGTCGTCGTGGTGCGCGATCGCTTCATCGAACGGGCCCAGTCGGAGTCATGACCGAGCTGGTCGTAGAGCGTCTCGACGAGCATGCGGTCCTCACGCTGAACCGACCCGAGAAGCGCAACGCGTTGTCGGTGGCGTTGCGCGACCTGATCAGCGACGCGCTCGATTCGCTGGCGGCGGACGCGCAGATGAAGTGCGTCGTCCTCACCGGAGCCGGCGCGGTGTTCTGTTCGGGGTTCGATCTGAAGGAGTTCACGCGCGCGGCCGACGACGAAGCCTTCGGCCGCGAGCTGTGGGCGTCGAGCGATCGGTACCACGACCGGGTCCTGCGGTTCCCATTGCCGACCATCGCGGCGGTCAACGGGCCCGCGCTCGCGGGCGGCTTCGATCTCGCAATTCTGTGCGATATTCGTATCGCGTCCACGACCGCGCGCTTCGCCCACCCCGAGCGCACCTTCGGCGACGTCGTGTACGGACCACTGCACGATCTGGTCGGTGGTGCGGTCGCGCGGGAGCTGGCGATGGGCGGGCGCGAGCTCGACGCCCGCGAAGCCCTCGCCGTGCACGTCGTCGGTGAGGTGGTCGAACCGGAGGCGCTGCCGGCCGCGACGGATGCCGCTGTCGTGCGCGTGTGCGCGGCGCCGCGCGACGTGCTGCTCCGCACGAAGGCAAAGGCGCTCCGTCGCGCCGGGTTCGGCGCGGAGAGTCCGACGCTCGACCTGTGAACCCGTAGGCGATCGGCGGCACGATCACGCGAGGTTCGACGACCTCGGGTACGCGTCGGACGGGTCCGTGAGGACGTTCACCAGCGACACACCCGGCGTCGCGAACGCACGGTCGAGTGCCGGACCGAGATCTCCGGGCTGGTCGACGAGCTCGCCGTGACCGCCGAGTGCCTCGACGACCTTGTCGTAGCGAATCCCGGGCGACAGGTCGGCGACGACGTCGTAACCGAAGAGCGCTTGCATCGGATGCTTCTCGAGTCCCCAGATCCCGTTGTTGCCGACGATCGCGGTGACATTGACACCGTGGCGCACGAGCGACTCGAAGTCACCGAGCGCAAAGCCGATGGCGCCGTCGCCGAGCAGGAGGACGACCTGCCGCGCCGGATGCGCGACTCCGGCGGCGAGCGCGTAGCCCGGGCCCATGCCGAGACACCCGTACGGTCCCGGGTCGAGGAAGGTTCCCGGTTCGTAGCTCTCGACGAGCTTGCCCGCGTACGACACGAAGTCGCCGCCGTCGCCGATCACGATCGCGTCGCGATCGAGCCGGGCCTTCAGCTCGCCGTACACACGCGTCGGCTTGATCGGCGCCACATCCGCCTCCAGCGCAGGGAGCTCCGCCGCCCGCTGTTCCTGCTCGACTGCGCGCAGGCGGGCGATCCAGTCCTCGTGGGCGCCGGGGGGCGCGCCCGCGGCGGCGAGCGCCGAGAACGTCGTCGCCAGGTCGCCGGCCGTCGACGCCGCGAGCGTCGCGTGGGCCGCAATGTCGCTCGCGGCGTCGCAGAGGTGCACGACCCGCGCGTCGCCGAATCGACCGAACCCGAGCCGGAAGTCGAGAGGGGTCCCCGCGACGAGCACGAGATCGGCTTCTCGTAGGGCGGTCGACCGCGCCCGCGAGAACGCGAGCTCGTGATCAGCCGGGATCGTGCCGCGACCCATGCCGTTGACGAACACAGGCACGCGCGCCGACTCGGCGAACGCGCGCATCGCGTGCTCGGCATGGGCCCAGTACACGTCGCCTCCGGCAACCAGCACGGGGCGAGAGACGTGGCCGACGAGCGTGGAGACGCGGTCGAGCGCCGCGGGGTCGGGCGAGGCCCCCCGGAAAGTTTCGTCCCCTCCGACGTCCGGAATCGTGACCGACCCCGGACCGAACGCGTCGAGCGGAATATCGACGAACGTCGGACCGCGGTGGGGAGTGCGGGCCGCGCGGCACGCGGCATCGACTTCGGTGACGATCGACCCCGCCGAGGTCGCGGTCGCGGCGGTCTTCGTCACCGGAGCCACGATCGGGATGTGGTCGAGCTCCTGCAGCGAACCGGAACCCCAGCGTGCCTGCGGTGCGCGCCCGGCGAGCACGACGATCGGTGAACCGTTCATGCGCGCGGCCGTGAGCGCGCTCACACCGTTCGTGACTCCGGGACCGGCCGTGAGCGCTGCGCACCCGAGCCGCCGCGTCACCTTCGCGAATCCCTCCGCTGCAAAGGTCGCGCTCTGCTCGTGTCGAACGTCGACCAGCGCGAACCCGGCTTGCACCGCGCCGTCGTACAACACGAAGAGATGGCCGCCCGACAGCGTGAACATCGTGTCGACGCCGTGACGTTGCAGCACCTCGACGGCGAGCCGGCCGCCGTGCGCCTCCACGCCGAGCTACTTGGCCGGCGCGGGAACCGACGCGAGGAACTGCGACAGCGCGTCGATCCAGGCCGCCGGGTTCTCGAACTGGGGAGAGTGCCCGGCGTCGGGGATGATCGCCAACTGCGCGCCGTCGATCGTCGCGACCAGTTCGCGCAGCGGCTCGATGAACGGCTGATCCTGCTCTCCGACGATCGCGAGTGTCGGGACGCGAACCGCCGCGGCGAGCGCAGCGAGATCGTCGCTCTGATGTGCGAGCGCGCTCGCCATCGCGCCCCACATGATCTCCGAGAGATCCGCCCACTTCCTCTCGGTGAACTCGAGATACCCGGGACGGTCCGCCAGCGTGCGCTGGTAGGCCGGTGTCTCGAGCACGGGCGCCAGGTCGAGCAACTCTTTCAACGCCTCCTTGCCTCGAGTGAACGCGACCTCCGCGGCGGCATCCATCAACGCGGGATCAAATCCGGGGATCGGGCCGGCCGACGTGTCCATCATGATGAGCGCCTCGACGCGCGCGGGCTCTCGGATGGGAACGCGGCGACCCACCATCCCGCCCATCGAATGGCCCAACAGACGAAAGCGATCGAGGCCGCAGCCGTCGGCGACATCGAGGATGTCGGTCGCGAGGCGATCGATCGAGTAAGCCGCGGGATCGGTCGGCTTGTCGCTCGCGCCGTGACCCCGATGATCGAAGATCACGACGGTGTGATCGAGTGCGAGCGTGGGCACGTGGTCGGCGAAGTCTTCCTTCGCCCCGCCGAAGCCGTGCACGAGCATCAGACCGGGTCCTTCCCCCGCGATCTCGACCGCCAGGCTCACACCGTCGTTCGTCGTGATGCGCATCTGCCCATGCTCACGCAAAAGTGCCCACCTTCGCCAGACGCCATGGCGCGGTGGCTCACCCGAAACGCTCAATCTCGCCTCGTAGGATGGACCGGATGACCGAGGCTGTTCCGGTGCCTCGCCGGTCCGGATCGAGATGGAAGCTGGCTGCCCGGATCGCAGTGAGCGTGACGCTCCTGGCGCTGGTTGCCTGGAAGGCCTCCGACGTCGACAACGCGATCCCCGACCAACACAACGCGCTCACGCTCTCGCTCCTGGCGGCCGCGGTCGCGATGGCTCTGCTGGGGGTCGTCCTCTCGGCTTGGCGCTGGCAGCGTGTCCTGCTCCTGTTCGACGCGCGGATCCGGATCGGCACGCTGTTCTCTCACTACGTCGTCGGCCTGCTCGTCGGCAACGTATTGCCGTCGACCATCGGCGGCGACGTCGTCCGCATCGCGCGCGCGTCGAACACGATCGGCTCGTCGGAGGCATCGTTCGCGTCGGTGGCGCTGGAGAGGCTGACAGGATTCGTCGCGCTCCCGCTGCTCGTGTTCGCGGGCTTCGTCATCAGCCCGTCGCTCATCGACCATGCTCACGCGTGGATCGCCCTCTTGATCGCAGTCGTTGCGCTCGTGCTGCTGCTCCTCATCCTGGTCGCCGCCGGCCATCCGCGGCTCGCGGGGCGGTTCGCGGAACGCGAGAGTTGGGCGCGGTTCGTCGGTGCCGTCCATCTGGGCGTCGGCCGCCTACGCCACGAGCCGGGTCAGATCGCTCCGATCCTCGGCACATCGATCGTGTTCCAGCTCTCGCAGGTCGCGATGTTCGGGCTGATCTTCCGCGCGCTCGCTCTCGACGTGCCCGTAGCCGCGGTGGTCGCCTTCACCCCCGCCGTGCTCATGCTGCAGGTCCTGCCCATCTCGTTCAGTGGTGTCGGAGTACGCGAGGCCGCGTTGCTACTGTTCTTCCACTCGTTCGGCGTGAGCGCCACGCAGGCCGGCGCGGCCGGACTCCTGTGGTGGGGATGCATGATCGCTGTCAGCATGCTCGGGGCGCCGGCGTTCGCGGTCGGGCAGCGGTCTTCATCCGCGGCGAACTCGAAGGAATCCGTGTGAGCACAGAAGTCCGGCGGCGGTCTCGCTTGAGCGGCGGACGGATGCTCTCGGACGGCCATGTCCTCTACTGGTGGGTGGAGCTGCTCGCGATTCTCATCTTCTATGTCGTGTACTCGGCGATCCGGAACCTTCACGGCAACGCGCTCGCACCGCCGCACGCGTTCGATCATGCCCACCAGATCATGTCCTTGGAGCGCGATCTCGGCATCTTCCACGAACAGACGCTTCAGTCCTGGGCGCTCCACTTCCGGCCACTGATCATCTCGGCGAACTATTACTACGGGTCGCTGCATTTCATCGTCACGATCTTCGCCGGCGTCTATCTCTACCGGCACTACACCGACGACTATCCCCGCTTCCGCAACACTCTCGCGATCACTACCGCGCTGGCACTCATCGGCTTCACGCTCTACCCGCTGGCGCCGCCGCGCATGTTCGCGAACCTGGGATTCGTCGACACGCTGATGAAGGATCCGGCGTTCTGGTCGTTCAACTCCGGAGGCGCACAGACCATCTCGAACCAGTTCGCGGCGATGCCGAGCGTCCACATCGCGTGGTCAACCTGGTGCGCGCTCGCGCTCGGACCGAGACTGAAGAACAAGACGGCTCGGGCCTTGGCCTGGGCTTACCCGGTGGTCACGTTCGTGGTGATCGTCATCACTGCGAACCACTACATCCTCGACGCCGTGGGCGGCTTGGTGATCCTCGCCGCGGGCTGGTTCCTCTCCTCGATCTTCACCCGGGCCGGGCGTACACCCCGTTCCGGCGCAGTGCCGCTGCCCACGGGAGGCTGAACCGAAGCTCGCTAGCCTGCCCGGCTCGTGACCGACCGCTACGACCTCGACCACGTCGCACTGGCGGCACCCGACACCGCGGACGCGCTGCGCTTTCTCACCGGTGAGCTCGGTGGAACCATCCTGTTCGGAGGTCAGGGCGTCGGCTTCCGTCCGATGCAGGTCTGGCTCGGCTCACGTTCCGGTGACGGTATGCCGGTCGAGCTCCTCGAGCCGTGGGCGGTCGAGCAGAACGACTTCCTCGAGCGATTCGTCGCCCGGCACGGTGCCGGTCCGCATCACCTCACCTTCAAGGTCCCCGACCTGGCCGACGCAGTCGCGCGCGTGCGCGGTGCGGGCTTCCATCCGGTGAACATCGACGTCTCGGATCCCGCGTGGAAAGAGGCGTTCCTCATGCCGAGAGAAGCCCACGGCACGGTCGTGCAACTCGCGGAGTCTCACGGGCACCCCGAGACGCGCGCCGAGCTGCTCGACCACGTCGCGCGCTTCGGGCCCGACGTGCATCCTCGGTGGTGGGTCGAACCGGCGCGGCCACACGGGCATGGCACCCTGCGGCGTGTCGTCCTGCGCACGCCGTCGATCCCCTCCGCGCTCGGGTTCTTCGCGGGCGTGCTGCAGGGCGACGTCGAACACGAGACCGACGACTCCGCCGATCTCGTGTGGCCGCGTGGTGGACGGATCCGCCTGGAACAGCGAGACGACATGGCGCCGGGTGTCGACCGCCTCGAGGTCATCGGACTCGCGTCGGGACGCACGATTGCCGGCACGCGGTTCACCCCGACCGAGCGATAGACGTCACGATCTTCCCGTTGGCCCCCGGGAGCCCCTCGTCGCGCACGATGCGGCGTACTGCGTCGCGTACGGCCTGATCGGCCAGCGAGAGCTGAACGCCGCGCGCGGTGACGAGCGCGAGCCGGCGGGGAGGCATGTGCGCGATGCGGAGCTGGCGCACTCCCGCGTGATCGCGCGCCACCGCGGTCTCCGGGAGGATGGAGACACCGACGCCCGCGCCGACGAGATCGGCGATGAGCCGGATTCCTTCGACCTCGATCGGGACCCGAAGCTCGACGCGTTCCGCGTGCGCCGCGCTCTCCACCTCGTCGCGCAGCGGGTTGCCGGCGGGCGGCAGGATCAATGTCTTCGTCGAGAGCTCCGAGAGCGGGATCGGCTCACGGGCGTGCGGCACGAGAGACGACGGCACCAGCGCGACGAGGTCTTCGTCGTGGAGGTGCTCCACTTGCAGGCGAGGATCGGTTACGGGTTCGGTGACGACCGCGCTCGCGAGCTGGCGCTCGGCGACCTCGACCGCGAGTCGTTCCGACGCGCCCTCGGTGAGCCGCAGCGACAGGCCCGGTGAGTTCTTGCGCATCTCCGCGACGACCATCGGCACGAGCAAACGGCTGACCGTTCCGACGACACCGAGGGTCGCGTGCCCGGTCTCCAGCCCTTGGAGCATCGACAGGTCCTTGTGCATGGCCTCGATCTCGCTGCGGATCGCACGCGCCCGCTCGATGGCCCGCTCCCCGAACTCGGTCGGGACCGTGGCGCGCCGGCCGCGCACGAGCAGCTGGACGCCGAGCTCGGCCTCGAGCTGGCGGACGTGTTCGGACACGTTCGACTGGACGGTCCGGAGCTGGTCGGCAGCGGCGGTGAAGCTGCCGGATTCGGCGACGGCGAGCAATGCTTCGAGCTGGCGCAGGTCCACGAGCAGGGGTTCCTTCCGGTATCGGCCCGATGCGCTCGGGCGGAGATATCGCTCTCGCCGATCGATACTATCGTTTCCACGTCTTTGACAGATGGTCTTGTGATCGGCTTCACTAGAACCGTTCGAACGGAGCTCGAGGAGCCGGTGTCCCCCCGCCTGGCTCCTCGGCTCCGTCATCCACGGTCGTGAAGGGGAGCCCATGACCGCCGAAATGACTGCCAACTTCATTTTCACGGGGCCGTTGACGTGGACGGCCGAGGCCTCGTGCCAGGGTCAGACCCGACTCTTCTTCGCGCCGGCCGGCGAACGCCCCGAGGCCCGTGTCGTGCGCGAGTCGCAGGCGCGCGGGGTGTGCTCCTCGTGTCCCGCGCTGCGGGAGTGCCGCGACTGGGCCCGCTCGAATCGTGAGTACGGATTCTGGGGTGGAGAGTCCGAAGAAGAGCGGGCCGCCGCCGGGTTCCGCGTCGACATGCCGGTCGGCCGGGTCGCGCGTTATCCGCGCGGCAACGGCGAACCGGTCGCACCGCGCGCGTCGCGCATCGCCTAGCCGGCTTCGGCACGGTCGTCCCGGTCCCGCGCTCGTCCCAACCGCCGTCGGAGCAGGGGCCCCGCAGCGACACCGGTATGTAACCTCCCGCTCGTGACGGATGCGCCGCCCGGAGTCGATCCCGAACGACTGCGGCCGTGGTTCGCAGCGCACGTCGAGGGCGCGAACGGCGGCGCACTGCAGGCCTCGCTGATATCCGGCGGCCGATCGAATCTCACGTACGCGATCAGTGACGGGACGACCCAATGGGTCCTCCGCCGCCCGCCGCTCGGCCACGTGTTGCCGACTGCGCACGACATGGCGCGCGAGTACAAGGTGCTGACCGCGCTCGCGCCGACCGCGGTACCGGTTCCGAAGACGAACGCGTTCTGCGACGACGTCACGGTGAACGACGCTCCCTTCTACGTCATGCAGCTCGTCGACGGACAGATCCTGCGGACGGCGGCCGACATCGCGGCACTCTCGCGCGACGAGGCCCGGCGTTGCTCGGAGGTGCTCATCGACGTCCTCGCCGCGATCCACGCAGTCGATTACGACGCGGTCGGTCTGAGCGACTTCGGGCGGCCCGACGGCTACGTCGAGCGGCAGGTTCGCCGGTGGGGCGAGCAGTGGGAGCGATCGAAGACCCGCGAGCTCCCGGCGATCGACGAGCTGGCGCGCCGCCTGCGCGCCGCGATTCCGCAGTCGCCGCCGCCGACGATCGTGCACGGCGACTACCGCCTCGACAACACGATGCTCGCGCCCGACGACCCCGGCAAGATCGTCGCGGTCCTCGACTGGGAGATGGCCACCCTCGGCGATCCGCTCGCCGACCTCGGGTTGTACCTCCTTTACTACGTGCGCGACGACGCCCAGGCGGGCAACGTCGGGGCGACGATCTCGCCCGAGGCCGGGTTCATGTCGCGCGACGACGTCGTCGAGCGGTACGCGCGGCAGTCGGGCCGCGACGTGAGCCATCTCGACTTCTACGAAGCGCTGGCTGCATACAAGCTCGCGATCATCCTCGAGGGCATACACGCACGCTTCTTGATGGGCAAGACGGTCGGCGAGGGATTCGACCACATCGGCTCGCTCGTCGAGGTCATGGTGCAGGGAGCGCTCGATCAGTGCTCGCGGTCGTCGATCGCGGCGCTGCGCGGCTGACGATTCATTCGCGGCCGCGGCCGGTCAATCGGAGGTTCTCGTCATGGGTGTGATGGACGGCGTGAAGGTGCTGGAAGTTGCCGAGCACGGCTTCGTGCCGTCGGCGGCCGCGATCCTCGCCGAATGGGGCGCCGACGTGGTGAAGGTGGAGCGGCCGACGGGTGACCCGCTGCGCCAGATCATGGCGATGGGTTTCGTCACCGACACCGGCGACTTCAACTTCTTGTTCGAGCAGTTCAACCGGAACAAGCGCGGGGTCGCGATCGACCTCCGCAATCCCGACGGCCGGGCCGCATTGAACCGGTTGATCGGTTGGGCGGACGTCTTCATCACGAACTTCCTGCCGTCGGCGCGAACCAAGCTCGCGCTGAACCCGGACGACATCTGGGCGTTGAACCCGCGCTGCATATACGCCATCGGTTCGGGTCAGGGCCTCGAGGGCCCGGACGCCGACCAAGGCGGCTTCGACGCGGTGTCGTACTGGGCGCGCGGTGGGCTCGCCCACATGCTCACACCGCAAGGTGGTCAACTCGTGCAGCCGCGCGGCGCGCTGGGCGACGCACCGAGCGGCGCGTATCTCGCCGGCGGCGTCGCGGCCGCACTGTTCAAGCGCGAGCGAACGGGCGAGGCGACCGTCGTCGACGTGTCGCTGCTCGGCGCCGCGGTGTGGACCCTCTCGAACGACCTTGTCCCGACCACGATCCTCGGCGTCGAGCCACCGCGGCATGTGGCCGGCAAGAGTCTGAGCAGTGTGCTGGTCGGATCGTTTCGTACCGCGGACGAACGTTGGATCAGCCTCAACATGCTCGATCCCGACCGGCACTGGGAGCCGACGTGCCGCGCCCTCGGTCTCGAAGAGCTCCTCGACGAACCTGAATACGCGACCGCGGCCGACCGAATGCAGCGCGCACCGGTGCTCTACCCGATCTTCGTCGAGCGCGTCGGATCGCTCACGCTCGCCGAGCTGAAGGAACGGCTCTCCGCGCACGACACCATCTATTCGTCGATCGCGTCGCCGGTCGAGGTGATCGACGATCCCCAAGTGCACGCGAACGGCTACATGGCGCGCCATCCCGACCATCCGCGCGCGCGGTTGTCGTCGTCACCGATGCAGTTCGACGGGCGGGGTCTCGAGATCCGCCGGCCGGCACCGACGATCGGTGAGCACACCGACGAGGTGTTCCGCGAACTGGGCACGGACGAATCGGAGCTCCGTCGGCTACGAGCGACGGGAGCGGTCGCATGAGGACTCCCGTACCGCGCCCGCGTGTCATCTGGGGTGTCGGCCTCAACTATCGCGATCACGCGGCGGAGACGGGGCGCCCGCTGCCCGACGCGCCGACTCTGTTCGTGAAGTCGCCGAGCTCGGTCATCGCGCCGGGCGACCCGATCGTCGTACCGCGGCACGTGACGCAACCCGACTACGAAGGCGAGCTCGCAGTGGTCATCGGACAACGAGCGCGCGACGTTCGCGAGCAGGACGCGCTCGACGTCATCGCCGGCGTCACGATCGGCCACGACGTCTCCGCGCGTGACCACCAGTACACGACGGGTCAGTGGAGTTGGTCGAAGTCCTTCGACACTTTCTGCCCCCTCGGACCGGAAGTCGTCTCGCTCGACGAGATCGATCTGGCCGCGGGCCTCGCGATCGAGACACGCGTCAGCGGTGAGGTACTGCAGTCTTCGAATACGTCACGGCTCGTGTTCGGTGTCCCGTATCTCATTGCGTGGATCAGTCAGGGCTGCACGCTGGAGCCCGGCGATGTCATCCTCACCGGGACGCCGGCCGGGGTCGGCGCGGCCCGCCAACCGCCGCGGTGGCTCGTGGACGGTGATGTCGTCGATATCACGATCGAGGGTCTCGGCACGCTGAGCAACCCGGTAGTACGACGCGAGGGCGCGCCGGGAAGCGGGACGTAAGGTGAGCGCGTGACCGTGCGCTGGAATGCCCAACCGTCGCTGCAGCGACCGGCGATGATTGCCGCGTTCTCGGGTTGGAACGACGCGGCCGACGCCGCGTCGGACGCGGTCCGCTGGCTCAGCCGCGCCAGCGGCGCGCGACCGTTCGCTGCCCTCGACATCGAGGAGTATCTCGATTTCCAAGCCGCGCGCCCGACGGTCGAGCTGGTCGACGGCATCGTCCGCACTGTGAGTTGGCCGTCGCTCGCACTGTCGGCGGGTTCGCTCCCTGCGGGTGGGCGCGACCTCGTGCTCCTACTCGGTGTCGAGCCGAATCTGCGGTGGCGGTCGTTCTGCGACGACGTGATCGGAGTCGCGCGCACGACGAACTGCGAGATCGTCGTCACGCTCGGCGCGCTGCTCGGCGACACACCCCACACGCGGCCGATCAAGTGCACCGGGTCGGCGACCGACGAGGTGCTCGCGGCTCGTCTGGGAATGCAACGATCGCGTTACGAAGGCCCGACCGGCATTGTCGGCGTGTTACATGACGCGGTGCGGCGCGCCGGGTTCGCGTCCGCGTCGATCTGGGCTCCCGTTCCGCACTACGTCGCGACTCCTCCGAATCCGAAGGCGACCCGCGCGTTACTCGACCACCTCGGCAACCTGCTGGACCTTGGCCTCGACCTCACCGATCTCGACATCGCGGCGAGCGCGTGGGAGCGTTCCGTGTCAGAGGTCGTCGGCGGCGATGCCGACGTGCAGTCGTACGTCGAACGGCTGGAGGTGCGCTACGACACCGCCGACGACGGACCCGGCTGGCGCGAGAGCGACGACGAGATCGCGGTGGACGACGACGACGATGATGACGACGACGACTGGTTCGACGAAGACGAGTTGCCGTCGGGTGAATCGCTCGCCGAGGACTTCGAGCGCTATCTACGCGATCAGCCCGACGAATGACCCGACACCGGCGTGGACCCGTCACGGCCACCAGGGATGTGAATTCGGCTTCGGCCTTTTCGGCAGCTGCTTGACAGTCGTCGGCGTGGTCGAGCTCGACTGCCACGGCCACGATGGCTGGTACGGCACCGTTCGGTGGCCCACCGTAGAGCTGCCGTTCCACGGCCAGGTCGGCGCGCCCGAGTTCTGGGACGGGACGTGCGCCCACGGGGGCCCGGCCAACTGACTGTTGCCTGAATGCGACGGATCGGCGCCCGGCTTGCCGTGGCGCTTGGCCACCGTCGTCGGCGGGCGCACCGGCGGCTTCGGCTTGTGTGCTGTCGTCGGCGGAGACGCCGGCCGGCTCGTCGAGGTCGCGGCGACTCCGTTCACGCCGTCGTTCCCGCCGGTGCCCGCAGTCGCACCGGGCACGTTCGCGGCGGGCGGGTTAGTGCTCGACGACGTCGTCGCGGGTGGCCGCGAACTGACGTGAAGGACCTTGGGCGGGCGGTGCAGCCCCGTCGCGTCCGGCAACTCGATCCCGATCGATCGGCCCGTCGCGGCGACGACGCTCTGCACCGGTCCGGGAAGTGCGCCCGCCGCGGCCAACCCTCCGACCAACGGCACCAGCCCGACACACGTTCCCGCCGCCAGCCGCAACGGCATCCGCAAGAACGCGGCCGACCGGTCGCTCTCGCCACCTTCGTTCGCAAGTGCGTCGAGGAGAGCAGGCAGACCGGTCGTGTCGATGTCGAGCGGTTCGTCGGTATGCGCGCAGATCGTGCGCAGCAGCGCCGAGCCCTCCGTCGGGGGAATGAACTCGACCCGACCGCGCTCGAGGTCGATCGTCTCCGAACCGAACACGAGCCAATCGATCTCGGCATTGTCGTCGGATCGGAGTGTGCGCTCGATCTCGCGGGCCGGCATCGGCCGGCCGAAGAGGAACCCCTGCATCTTCGTGCAGCCCTGCGCGACGAGGAAGTCGACCTGCTGTTCCGTTTCCACGCCCTCCGCAACGACGTCGAGGTCGAGTCGTTCGGCAAGTCCGATGATCGCGTCGATGATCGGGGAGATGTCTTCGTCGGTACGGAGTCCCGACACGAACGACTGGTCGATCTTGAGGCTGTCGATCGACATGTCGGCCAGGTAGCGAAGACCCGAGAACCCCGTACCGAAGTCGTCGATCGCGCAACGCACGCCCATCTCGCGCAACTCGGAGAGCTCGACCGCGGCCTGGTCGATGTCGCGCATGAAGATCGACTCGGTGATCTCGATCTCGAGGATCCCCGGCGGTATCTCGTGGCGCGTGAGCTTTGCCCGTACCGCTTCGGCGAATCCGTCCGTCGCGAAGTGCCGGGCCGAGATGTTCACAGCAATCGGCCGGGGCCGGATGCCTTGGTCGAGCCAGCGTCGGGCCTGCGCGCAGGCCTCTTCGAGCACGAACTCTCCGAGCGCAATAACGAGGTTGCTCTCCTCGGCGACCGGGACGAAGACGTCCGGTGGGATCATTCCGATCTTGGGGTGCGGCCAGCGCGCAAGGGCTTCGAGGCCGAAGATGCGGCCTGTCTTCATGTCGAGCTGCGGTTGGAAGTG